>DASPLM010000407.1:0-5593 GCA_035627575.1 Caulobacteraceae bacterium
CGGCGGCCGGACGGCGGCTTGGGCCCGCCGGGACGGGCCTTGCCGCGAGGAGGGCTCTTGCCCGCCGGACCGCTGCGGCCGCCGCCGCCGCGCCCGGAGCCGCCCGGGCTGCCCTTGCCGGCGCGGCTGCGCGCTCCCAGGCGGGGGGCAGGGGCGTTGGGATCGGCAGCCGCCGGCTCGCTCATCATCTCGAACAGCAGCCCGCCGGTGATCGGCGTCGCTTCGGTCAACTTGACCGTGACTCTCGTACCCAGGGTCCAGCGCCGACCGGTCCGCTCGCCGACCAGGGCGTGGGCGCGGTCGTCGTGGTGAAAGTACTCGCCGCCGAGGCTGGAGACCGGCACGAGGCCGTCCGCGCCGGTATCCTCCAGCCGCACGAACAGGCCGAAGCGGGTCACCCCGGTGATCCGCCCCTCGAACTCGGCGCCGACCGACTCCTCGAGGAAGGCGGCGATGTAGCGGTCGGTGGCGTCGCGTTCGGCGGCCATGGAGCGACGCTCGGTGGAGGTCACGTGCTCGGCCGTCTCGGCCAGGGTGGCGATCTCCCGGTCGGTCAGTCCGTCATCGCCGAGCTTCAGGCCGCGGATCAGGCCGCGGTGCACCACCAGGTCGGCGTAGCGGCGGATGGGCGAGGTGAAGTGGGCGTAGCGCTCGAGGTTCAGGCCGAAGTGGCCGATGTTCTCCGGCGAATAGATCGCCTGCATCTGGGTGCGCAGCACGACCTCGTTGACGATCTCGCCGTGGGGCGTGTCCCGCGTCTCGTCCAGCAGCTTGTTGAAGCGCTTCGTGGACGGCGGCTCGCCCTTGTTCCAGGGGATGTCCAGGGTCGACAGGAAGTCGGCCAGGTTGAAGATCTTCTCCTGGCTGGACTGGTCGTGGACCCGGTAGATCAGCGGGACCTTCTTCTGCTCCAGGGTCTCGGCGGCCGAGACGTTGGCCTGGATCATCATCTCCTCGATCAGCCGGTGCGCCTCCAGCGAGACGCGTGGCGTGATCGAGACCACGTCGCCTTCGGGGCTGATGACGATCTTGCGCTCCATCGTTTCGATGGCCAGGGGCGAGCGCCGGTCGCGCCCGCGCTTCATGCAGGCGTAGGCCTCCCAGAGCGGCTTGAGGATCGGCTCCAGGATCGGACCGGCCTTGTCGTCGGGTTTGCCGTCGATGGCGTTCTGGGCCTGCTCGTAGCTGAGCTTGGCGGCCGAGCGCATCAGGCCGCGCACGAAGCGGTGGCCGACCTTCTTGCCTTCCTTGTTGAAGACCATGCGAACGGCCAGGCAGGCGCGGTTCTCGCCCTCCACCAGGCTGCACAGGCCGCTGGACAGGCGGTGAGGCAGCATCGGCTCGACCCGGTCGGGGAAGTAGGTGGAGTTCCCCTTCTCCCGGCCCTCGCGGTCGAGCGCCGAGCCGACGCGGACGTAGGCGGCGACATCGGCGATGGCGACCCAGACCACCCAGCCGCCAGGGTTCTTCTCGCTCTCGTCGCGGTGGGCGTAGACGGCGTCGTCGTGGTCGCGGGCGTCGGCCGGGTCAATGGTGATCAGGGGCAGGTCGCGCAGGTCGGTGCGGGCGCCCAGCTCGGGCGGCTTCGACACGCCGGCCTCGGCTTCCGCCTCTTCCGAGAACCCGGTGGGCAGGCCGTGGGCGTGGATGGCGATCAGAGAGGCGGCGCGCGGCTGGTCCTCGCGGCCAACGACCTCCAGGATCTTGCCGGGCCTGGGGCCATAGCGGCGATGCTCGGTCCCGACCTGGGCCAGCACGAGGTCGCCGTCCTTCAGGTCGCGGGCGTCGCCCTCGGGGATGAACAGGCTGTCCTTGGAGCGGCGGTCCACCGGCTCGACGCGGGTCTCGCGCCTGCCCTTGCGAATCACGCCCAGCACCCGGTGCGCGCTCTGGCCCAGCTTCTTGATCAGGCGAGCTTCCCAGCCGTCGTCGACCTTCTCGAAACGCACCAGCAGCTTGTCGCCGAGCCCCGGCGCGCCGGCGACCTTCTCGGCCTTGTCCGGCGTGAGGCGGGCCAGCGGGATGTCCTCCTCGGCATTGGCCAGCTGGACATAGAGCTCGCCGTCCGCGTCCCGCTCGACCACGTGGGCCACGCCGACGGGCGGCAGGGTTCCGCGCTCGGCGAAACCCTTGCGGCCGCGGCGGCCGAGCTCGCCCGACGCCTCCAGTTCGCGCAGCATCTCGCGCAGGGCGCGTCGCTCGGCGCCCTTCAGGCCGAACGCCTTGGCGATGTCGGCCTTCTCGGCCTCGCCCGCCTCCCGCAGGAAGCGCAGCAGGGTGTCCTTGTCCGGCAGACCGGCGGGGCGTTTCGGCGTCTTGTTCCTGGCCACGAATCCTCCGCTGCAGACCATACAGCGAGGGTGGAACGCGCCGGGAGGGAAATCGTGCGCGGGCCGCGGAGGCGGCGCGGCGGTAACCCTGTCGTTTCAGTCAACCTTAGGGTGGGTCGGATAGGGAGGGCGGTCGGAGGACCGTCCCTTGCTGCGCACGCTCGTCATCCTTGCCGTACTCGCGCTCGCGTCGGCGGCCCAGGCGTCGGACTGGAAGACGCCCTTCTGGGATCCGGAGGTGATGGTCGCCGTCTCCCCCGATAGCCGGCCTGGCACGCTGCCGGACAGCCGCGTCGTCCGTCTGCTCCACATCGAGACACCGAACGGGAACCCGACCCCGATGGTGCGAGACAGCCTCGAGGAGATCGACTGCACCGAACAGCGGGTGCGCCAGACGCGCACCGTGCAGTTCATGAACGGCAAGCCGCTGCCGCCCCTGACGGAAATTCAACGCTGGCGGCCGCGCGGCGACGAGCTGGACCTCCTGCTGGTGCGGGCTTTCTGCACGGGGGAGGATCCGCAGTTCCCGACGCTGCCGGTGGTGACCGGCGAGCCGATCGAGGCGGCGGCGGCCCACCTTGTCGCGATGCGCGATCCGGCCGGCCTTGCCCGTTCGCCCGCGCACGCCCGCTGGGCGCCGGCCTGGTCAGCCGTGCAGGAAAGGAGCGCCACGCCGCCGACGCCCCGCATATGGCTGGCGACGCAGGCGACGCACGACTACGAGCTGGTCTTCCGGGGCAGGGACCACCTCGTTCTGGTCCCTCTCGACACGGTCGAGACCCTCGACGACGACCGCTACCGCTTCCATGAGGTTTGGGTGGGCGACGAGATCGACACGGGCGTCCGCGCGACATGGAGGATGCGTGAGTTCGACTGCAGCAATCTGTCGGCGCGGACGGTGACGACGGCGAACCTCAATGCAGCCGGCGCGGTGGTGTCCGGAAACCCTTCGCACCGGCTGGCCCCGTTCGAGGCTATTGCGGCGGGCACGGTCGACGAGGCCCTCGCGCCCCGCGTCTGCGGCGAAGCCCTGGGCAAGGGCCTGATCGTGCGCGAGGCGAACCTGAAGGACCTGATCAGCGGCTACGATCGGGACTTTTCGCCGAGCCTGCTTCGGCTGTTCGGCGTCGGGAAGCCCTCGCCCCTTCAGGAGCCGCTGCGCCTGGGATGTCCGCTGACCGGCTGTCGCATCCACGCCAGCGTCAACCTCGCGATCAGGGTCGGCCTTGTGGTCGCGACCTGGCTGATCCTCGGGCTGATCGCCATTCCCTTCGCACGGTCGCGCCGTGAGCGGCACGTGATGCGGCCGGGTCCGATGTGGGCTGCCGCCGTGGTGGTGGGCGCGGTCTCCGCCGTCGCCTGCGCCTGGGGCGCGATCACGACCGGCGAGGTCGGCCTGTGGTTCTTCGCCGGCGTCGCGCTGCTGGGCGCGCTCGTGTCGATTCCCTACGGCTTGGTCGTCAAGCTCGTGCCGGAGGCGGAGGGCTTCACCTATCGCGACATGCGTGGTCGCGTGCGGCGTCATGTCTGGAACGAGCTCCGCGGGCTCTGGTGGGCCAGGAACGGCCTGGGGGTGGCGCTGGTCGACGGCGGGCGCTTCGTGCTCCCGCAGGACATCGACGGCGTGCTGGACCTCGCCCGCGCAGCCCGGGCGCGGGGCGTGGACATCGACGACCCGCTTGCGGAGCTGCTGGACGAACTGGATGACATGGATGCCGAGCGCGATCAGCTGGCGCTCGACCTGCGGGCGCCGCGGCGATGAGGTTCCTGCTCCGCGACGCTTGCGTTTCGCCTTCCGGTGAGGCATAGACGCCGCCTTCTCGGCGGCCCGCTTGGCCGCCGTTCCCGTTTTCGCGCGCCGACGGCGCCCTAGCCTTACGAGAGCCGGACATGGCCGTTCCCAAAAGAAAAGTATCGCCGTCGCGTCGGAACATGCGCCGTTCGCACCACGCCCTGGGCGCCAATTCCTTCGTCGAGGACAAGGACACCGGCGAACTGAAGCGTCCGCACCACGTCGACCTGAAGACCGGCATGTACAAGGGCCGCCAGGTCCTGACGCCGAAGGAAGACTGAGCCTCCACGCTCGTCTGACTGCGAAATTATGAGCGGCGCGCGGGTTCCTGCGCGCCGCTTTTCGTTATGGTGGCTGCGAAATCGAGGAGCCACGCCCATGAGCCTGTTCCGCTTCGCCGTTCCCCTTGCCGCCATGCTGGCGCTCGGGGCCTGCAGCGACGTCGTGCCCGAGCCCGCCTCCGCGACCGCCCCGGCCACGGCGGCGCCGGCGGAATCCGCCGAGACGCCGGGGCCCAACACCCTCACCCCGGACGGCCTGGGGCCCATACGGATCGGCATGGCCGACGCCGACGCGCGGGCGGCCATCGGAGCCGCGAACATCGAGGGCGACACGGCCGACGAGGTTCCCGGCGCCTGTGTCGAGATCAAGCTGAAGGGGGACTACGCCGGACTGTGGCTGATAGCCGAGGACGGCAGGATCACGCGCATCACCGCCGGCGAAGGCTCCAGCGTCCTGACTGACAAGGGGCTGGGCGTCCGCGCGACCCCGGCGGCCGTCCGGGCCGCCTATCCCACGGGTCTGGAGGCGTCGCCGCACAAATACGAGGCGGCGCCGGCCGAGTATCTCACGGTCTGGGCGGTGCCGAAGCAGAAGGGGCTCAAGTACGAGGTGAACGGGGAGGGCGTGGTCGGCTCCATCCATGCCGGCGGCCCCAGCATCGAGTACGTCGAAGGCTGCCTCTGAGGCGGCCAGAGGTTGGCGTTCCGCGGCGCGCGGGCTAAACCCCGCGCGCCTTCAGCATTCGCCACCCAGAGGACAGCTCCCCATGGCCGACATCGTCGACATCACCGCCCGCGAAATCCTCGACAGCCGGGGCAACCCGACCGTGGAGGTCGACGTGACGCTCGACGACGGCGCTTTCGGCCGAGCGGCTGTGCCGTCGGGCGCGTCGACCGGGGCCCACGAGGCGGTCGAACTTCGCGACGAGGACGGCCAGCGCTACGCCGGCAAGGGCGTGCGCAAGGCGGTGGACGCGGTCAACGGCGAAGTCTTCGACGCCCTCTCGGGCATGGACGCCGCGGACCAGCGCCGCATCGACGCCACCCTGATCGAGCTGGACGGCACGGACAACAAGAGCCGGCTCGGCGCGAACGCCATCCTCGGCGTCTCCCTGGCCGCGGCCAAGGCCAGCGCCATCAGCGCCAACCAGCCGCTCTACAAGTACGTCGGGGGGGTGAACGCCCGCGTC
>DASPLM010000408.1:0-3570 GCA_035627575.1 Caulobacteraceae bacterium
GAGGGGGTCGTCCTTGAGACGCCTCAGGACCCGGAGCAGTCTGCCTCCAAGAGAAGAATGGCTACTTGGCATCCAGTTCGGATGCAGGAGAAACGGGAGCTAATCCGTCCATCGGACGCGGACCGAGACGCATCGGCCAGCCTCACCGGGCGAGAGGACGAACTCAGGCGCCAATGCCAGGAGGGCCTCGCCGAAACCCGCTTCCGCTGGTCGCTCGCGCACGATCACGCAGGCGTACAGTTCGCCCGCCGCATGCACAGAGCACGTCATAGCGGTTTCGGCTTCCGTCGGTGGCTCCGTCGTCCTTGGAATGACGGCTTCGATGTTTTCAGCCGTTGGTTTGCGGACCCACTGCGGGTTCTCGATCGGGCGCTCACAAGCCGGGGCTGTCGCGAGCGCCAGGATCGGCAGCAGCGCGATCACGCCAGCATCGCGATCTCTTCGTCCGTCAAATCCCCCGGCACCACGGTCACCGGCAGCTTGCGGCCGAAGCCGACGCCTTCCTTGGCGATGGAGGCGACCAGGGGGCCCGGACCGCGGCCGCCGGTCGCGGCGGCCAGGACCAGGATCTTGATTTCCGGATCGGCCGCCACGACGGACTTGATCGCGCCCACGGTGTCGCCGGCCTCGATCAGGTACTCGCCGGGCCGGCCCGTGCGCGCCTGCACCTCGACGCCGAGCTTCTGCAGCAGGGCCTCGGCCTCGCCGCGTTGCTCGCGCTCGATCTCCTCGCGCACGCCGGACCAGTGCTCGAACTCGGGCTTGGGCAGGACGCGCAGCATGGCCACCACCCCGCCGGTCGACCTGGCGCGCTGGCAGGCATAGCGCAGGGCCGCCTGGAATTCCGCGCTGTCGTCGACGACGATCAGGAACTTGCGGGTCGAGGCGGCCATGCGCGCGTCCTTACCGGGCCGAGGCGGCGAGTTCGCGCAGCGCCGAGTTGACGATGGTCAGCTTGGCGAAGGTCCAGGCGCCGGCGTGCTCGATCTCCTCGACCGTGCGGCGGGCCTGTTCCACCTGGGCGTCGCGCTCGCCGATCCAGTCGTTCACGGCGTCGCGGGCCGACCGGCCGCTGGCGCCCGCGCCCGGCGTGGCCGAGCGGGCCACGGCGCGGGTCAGGTCCGCCTGTTCGGTCAGCATGTCCTCGATCAGCCGCCGCGACGCCATCCGCTCGTAGTGGTCGCCGGACGGCAGTGACCCGGCCGCCGTGCGCAGGCGGTCGAAGTGGAACAGGGCGCCGACCTGGTGGTACAGGCGCGCCGCCGCGGCCACCGGCCAGTTCACGTCCCTGGCCAGGTCCGCCACGTCGCTGGTCGCCGTGAGCGGACGCAGCACCGCCACCGCGTGGGCGAGGTCCTCCGGCGCGCCGAGCTCGACGAAGCCCGCGGCGCGCTGGGCCACCGCCTGCTGCTCGAATTCCGACAGGCTGGCCGCGCCCTCGGCCCGCAGGGCGTCGGCGGCGGGTCGGTAGGCGTCGATCAGGGCCTGGACCGAGGTTTCGCCACGGGCGGCGCGGCGGGCCAGCCAGTAGGTCTGGCGGCGGATCACCCGGCTGATCTCCTGGTACAGCGCCGTCTGGGCGGCGGCGGGGATCTTCAGGTCGAGGGCCGAGACGGCGGCCCAGGCCTCGTCGAGGCGGAACACCCGGCGGGCCGCCTCGAAGGCGGTGACTAGGGCGTCGGTGTCGCACTCGGCATTGGCGCGCAGGCGCTCCGGGAAGGTCGGGCCGGCGATGTTCACCATCTCGTTGGACAGCACCATGCCGATGATGTCGCGCCGCAGCCGGTGGCGCTTCATCTCGTCCTCGTACTTCGCCAGCGGTTCCGGGAAGTAGCGGCGCACCGTCTCGTCGAAGTAGCTGTCGTCCGGCGCCGCCGAGTTCTCGATGTCCTCGCTGAGCTCCAGCTTGCCGTAGGCGGTCAGCACGGCCAGTTCGGGCCGGGTCAGGCCCTGGCCGGCGGCGCGCAGGGCGTCGATGGCGGCGGGCGCCGGCAGGCCTTCGACCTTGCGGTCCAGCTTCCCGGCCAGTTCCAGCCGCTTCATGAAGCGGCTGTAGGCGTCGAGGTCGTAGGCGGCCGTGGCCTCCTGCAGGGTCAGGGCCAGGGTCTGGTCGTAGTTGTGGGCCAGGACGTGGGCGGCGACCTCGTCGGTCATGGAGGCCAGCAGGGTGTTGCGCTGCTCGCGCGTCATCTGCCCCTTGGCCTCCAGGGCGCCGAGCAGGATCTTGATGTTCACCTCGTGGTCGGAGGTGTCCACGCCGGCGGAGTTGTCGATCGCGTCGGTGTTGATGCGGCCGCCGCTGCGGGCGTAGGCGATGCGGCCGGCCTGGGTCATGCCCAGGTTCGCGCCTTCGCCCACCACCTGGCAGCGCAGGTCCGAGCCGTCGACGCGGATGGCGTCGTTGGCCTTGTCGCCGGCCTGGGCGTCGCTCTCCGTCGCCGCCTTCACATAGGTGCCGATGCCGCCGAAGTAGAGCAGCTCGACCGGCGCCTTCAGGATGGCCCGCATCAGGTCGGTCGGGGCCATGGCCTCGTCCTCGACGCCGAGCACGGCGCGGACCTCGGGCGACAGCGGGATCTCCTTGGAGGCGCGCGAGAACACGCCCCCGCCCTGGGAGATCAGGCTCTTGTCGTAGTCGGCCCATGACGAGCGCGGCAGGTCGAACAGGCGCTTGCGCTCGGTCCAGCTGGTCGCCGGGTCGGGGTTCGGGTCGAGGAAGATGTCGCGGTGGTCGAAGGCCGCGACCAGCTTGATGGCCCTGGACAGCAGCATGCCGTTGCCGAAGACGTCGCCGGACATGTCGCCCACGCCGGCCACGGTGAAGGGCTCGGACTGGATGTCCTTGCCGATCTCGCGGAAGTGGCGCTTGACCGCCTCCCAGGCGCCGCGGGCGGTGATGCCCATGCCCTTGTGGTCGTAGCCGACCGACCCGCCCGAGGCGAAGGCGTCGCCCAGCCAGAAGCCGTAGTCGGCCGAGATGCCGTTGGCGATGTCGGAGAAGGTCGCCGTGCCCTTGTCGGCGGCGACGACCAGGTAGGGGTCGTCCTGCTCCCAGCGAACCACCTGCGCAGGCGGCACGACGGCGCCCTGGGCGTCGAGGTTGTCGGTGATGTCCAGCAGGCCCGACAGGAAGGTGCGGTAGGCGCGGATCCCTTCCGCCTGGATGGCGTCGCGGTCGCCGCCGCGGGGCAGCTGCTTCGGGAAGAAGCCGCCCTTGGAGCCGACGGGCACGATGACCGCGTTCTTCACCTGCTGCGCCTTCACCAGGCCCAGCACCTCGGTGCGGAAGTCGTCGCGGCGGTCCGACCAGCGCAGGCCGCCGCGCGCCACCGGGCCGAAGCGCAGGTGCACGCCCTCGATGTGCGGCGCGGAGACGAAGATCTCGCGGTACGGCTTGGGCAGGGGCAGGTCGGCGAGTTCGCGGCTGGCGATCTTGAACGAGATGTAGGGCCTGGCGCGGCCCTCGCCGTCGGCCTGGTAGTAGTTGGTCCGCTTGATCGCCTGCACCAGCAGGGCCAGGCGGCGCAGCGCCTTGTCGTGGTCGAGGCTGGCCACCGACTGCAGCGCCTG
>DASPLM010000409.1:0-2808 GCA_035627575.1 Caulobacteraceae bacterium
ATCAGCAGGGCGTGCTCGCCCCTCGCCGCCGTCTCGATCATCTCCAGCTGGTGCCGCCGCGGCGCCCAGCCGCGCCGCTCGAACCACGCCTGGAAGGCAGGGGGCAAAGGTGAAGCTTCTGCCGGGGATCGCACGGAGGGCCTATAGCATGTTCCCGTTCCGTTTCACGCGGGATTTGCGCGGTTGGGGGGGCTGCGGACGGAACCCGCCGTCGTTCGTCAAACAACCCCCTCCTTCGCCCCAAGGCGAGGGCGGCTTGTCGGCGCCAGCCGCCTCTGCTCCTATCGGCGTTATCCGGAGGGCCTCGCCATGCATCCGCTTCGCCGCTGGGCAGGACTGGCGCTCGCCGCCGTCGTCCTGGCTGCCCTGACCCCCGCGCCGGCTGCCGCCCAGGCCGAGGCCGGAATGCCGAACTTCAGGTCCGACGCCGAGCTGGTGCAGTTCCTGGCCGCGCGGGACAAGGAGGGGAACCGCGCCCTGAGGCCCCCGCCGCCGCCTCCGCCGCCCGCTCCGCCGCCGCCGATGACAGCCGGGGCGGCCGGGCCGCCCCCGGCGGCGGACAACCCCGCCATCACCAGCACCCAGGTCGTGGGCGTGGACGAGGGCGGGATCGTCAAGGTCAGCGGCGACCACCTCGTCATCCTGCGCCGCGGCCGCCTGTTCACGGTCTCGACCGCAGGCGGCGACCTGCAGCCGGCAGACCGGATCGAGGCCTATCCGCCCGGTGTCTCGCCCCGCAACGACTGGTACGACGAGATGCTGGTCAAGGGCGACCTGATCGTCGTCGTCGGCTTCAGCTATGCGCGCGGCGGGACGGAGGTGAACCGCTTCCGCATCGCGCCCGACGGCAAGCTGAGCTTCGTCGACAGCCACCACCTGCGCTCCGACGACTACTACTCCAGCCGCAACTACGCCTCGCGCCTGATCGGCGACCAGCTGGTGGTCTATTCGCCGCTGCGCTTCCGCTACGGCGACCCGGACGACGTGCTCGACGCCCTGCCGGGCATGCGCCGATGGAGGGGCGACGCGGGCGCCGGTCGCTGGGTGCGCACCGCCGACGCACGCCGGGTCTACGTTCCCGCGCCGATGAAGCGCCGTGGTCCCGTGGGCGTCGAGGCCATGCACACGGTGACCCGCTGCGACGTCACGGCGCCGGAGCTGGCCTGCGTCTCCACCGCCGTGCTGGGCCCCAGCGGCCGGACCTTCTTCGTCTCGCGCAACGCCATCTACGTCTGGGTGACGCCGGCCTGGGCCTTCGACGACTGGGACGCGCGCGACGCCTTCCTCTACCGCATCCCCTTCGACGGGAGCCGGCCGGCGGCGGTGCAGGTGCGCGGCGCGCCGATGGACCAGTTCTCCTTCAACGCCAACGAGCGGCTGGGCCGGCTCGAGGTGCTGCTGACCGGGGAGGGCGGCGGCGACGAGATGTGGGCGCCCGAGTTCGCCTCGGGCCGGCCGGCCCTGCTGACCCTGCCCACCGGCCGCTTCGGCGACGGATCGGGCGCGGCGCCGAAGTCCGACTACCGCTTCCTGCCGGGTGAGAAGGGCGCGCACCTGTCGCGCAACCGCTTCGTGGGCGAGCACCTGCTGTATGGGCTGGGCCGTTTCGAAGGGCAGGCTCGCAGCGACCGGCTGGTGGTCGTTCCGGTCGAGGCGGGCGAGCCGGTCGTCATGCCGCTGCCCTTCCCGATCACACGCCTGGAGCAGCTGGGCCGCGACGGCCTCGTCGTCGGCGGGACCGAGGAGGCGGTGTTCCTGACGGTGGACCTGACGCCGGGCCAGGCGCCGCGGCTGGGCTCGCGCTTCGCCCAGCCCAACTCGCGCGAGGCCGAGGGACGCAGCCAGGCCTTTTTCTACCGGCCGGACAGCGACGACGGCGCCGCCGGCCTGCTGGGCCTGCCGGTGCTGCGGCTGGGCGGCGGCCAGTGGCTGGCGGACATGCTGTTCCTGCGCCGCACCGACGGCGAACTGTCCGACTTCGGCCTGCTCCGCGCCGAGGCGACGCCCGGAGGCGACGACGGCTGCCAGGCCTCGTGCGTCGACTGGTACGGCAATGCGCGGCCGATCTTCCTGCGCGGCCGGGTGTTCGCCCTGCTGGGCTACGAACTGGTCGAGGGCGACGACAAGGGAGAGCGCATCCGGGAAGTGCGCCGCGTCAGCTACGCGCCTGGGCGGTAGACGTATTCTCCTCCCCCTGTCGCGGCAGCGGCTGGGGGGACCGCCCGAAGGGGTGGTGGTGGGGGACGTTGCATCGCACGGCGCTCCCGCACGTCTCCTCCGTCCGCTTCGCGGCTGTCTCCCCCGCTCGCTGGCGCTCGCGGAGGAGGAGGGTAGTCCGCGGCATCCCGCCCCTGACCGCGCGTTCCCGTTCCGTTTCACTGCCGATCGCGCTATCACTGCCCGGGTGACTCCCTTCGATCCCGCCGGCGAACTCCCAGCGCCCTACGCGCCCGCTCCGGTCGGCGTCCTGCCGCCGGCCCTGGCGGTTCCGCCGGGCGCGGGCGCCATCGCCGACGAGGCGGGCGCGCGCGCCGTGCCGCGGTCCGAGGCCGTGCGCATGTTCGACGACGGTCCGGTGATCGTCGCCCATGCGTCCCTTACCGCGCGGCGGCTCGGCCTCGCTCAGCCGCCCCGGGATCAGCGCCTCTACGACACGCTCGAACTGTTCGCCTTCGTTAGGCCGGCGAGATTCTGCGCTCCGTCCGCCGTGGGGCTAGCGCTCGCCATGGGGATGCCGGAGCCGAAGGGCGGCGAGGCGCAGGCGGCCTCCCTGCGCGCCGCCTGCCGCGCCCTGCTGGACGAACTGGC
>DASPLM010000410.1:0-4885 GCA_035627575.1 Caulobacteraceae bacterium
ACGCTGCGTACCCGGGGATATGTCCGTCCATGATCCTGCGCGTCCCGCCGATCCTCCGCCCGTTCCTCGAGCGGGCCCTCGCGTGGGCCGCGCCCGGGGGGCGGCCGCGCCGGATCGGCGCTGTGGAGCTCAGCCTGGGCGGACTCCTCGAGCTGCTGGCGCGGGTCGGCTACGCGGCGCGCGGCTTCGTCTATCTCAGCATCGGCGTGATCGCCCTGATGGCCGCGCTGGACTGGCTGCCGCGGGCGCGCGCCGGACGCGACGCGGTCACCCCCATGCTGGAGTGGCCGCTGGGCTACGTCTGGGCGACGGCGATCGGCCTCGGCCTCGTCGCCTTCGCCATCTGGCGGGCGGCCCAGGTGCTGCTCGACGCCGACCGCCAGGGACGTTCGCTCAAGGCCCTGGCCAGCCGTCTCGGCCAGGCCATCAGCGGCGTGGTCTACGCCGCCCTGGCCCTTTCGGTGTTCGAACTGCTCGACGAGGTCGAGGACCGGCTGGAGGGGGAAGCCGAGGCGCAGCAGCAGGCGGCGGAGGTGCTCAGCTGGCCCGGCGGCCAGTGGCTGCTCATCGCGGCCGGGCTGTTCGTGCTCGGCTGCGGCGTCGGCAACGTGGTGCAGGGCGTGCTGTCCGACTTCGGCAGGCGGCTGGGGTGCAAGCCGGGCACGCGCCGGTGGGCGTGCTGGTGCGGCCGCGTTGGCTACGTCGCGCGGGGCGTCGCCTTCCTCCCCCTGGGCGGCTTCTTCGTGAAGGCGGGCCTTGAACTGCGGTCGAGCGACGCGAGGGACCTGGGCGGCGCCCTGCAGGCGCTCGAAGCCCAGCCGATGGGTTCGCTGCTGCTGTCCCTGATCGCGATCGGCCTGATGGCCTTCGGGGTGTTCGCCCTCGTCGAGGCGCGCTTCCGCCACATCGACGTGCCGGAGCCGCAGACCAGGGCGAGGCATGCGGTCGCCCGCGCCCGACGGGCCGCCGAAAAGATCGCGGCCTAGTTCAAGCGCCGGCGCGCTGTGCGCATCTCGGGGCATGACCGCTCCGCCGGCACGTCCTCCTCGACGAAAGACGGATGCTCGTAGCGGTCGGCCAGCCGGCGCCACTGTGTGGCCAGTTCCTCGTAGGCGGTCCGCCGCAGGTCGCTGTCCGCGCCGCGAGCCTCACGCTCCAGCTGATCGGCCATCCGGCGGCATTCTTCCGGCGTTCTCATGGGAGTTCTAACCGCCCGGGTTTGCGCCGGTTCCCGCCAAAGTGGTCGGGACGCCCGACACAAGGAAACCCCCGGTCCTCTCGGACCGGGGGCTGGCGAAGCGACCTGGGGGACGCGTCGTTAGTTCTTGGCGGCGGCGTTGGCGCCCGTGGCGTCGTCGGCTCCGCTCTCGCGGTCCAGCGAGGTGACCAGCTTGGCGTGGGTCTCCAGCCGCGGCGCGGTCTCCGCGGCGAACTGCTTCAGCTGGGCGTCCGGCCCGGCCTCGCGGTAGCCGTTGAAGGCCAGCAGGGCCTCGTGGTGGGCGGCGGTCTGCTGGTCGAGGTAGCGGTCGTCGAAGTCCGCCGCGCTGGCGGCGCGCAGGTTGTCCATCATGCCCTTGCGGCGCTCGTCCATCTCGGTCGGCAGGGTGACGTTGAGCGAAGCGGCGATGGTCTTCAGCTTCGCCGAGGACGCCGTGTGGTCGGCGATGATCATCTCGGCGGCCTTCTTGACCTGGGCGTTCTGCGACTTCTCGAGCGCCAGCTTGCTGGACTCGATCTCGTACATGTCGCCGATGGCGGCGTCGCGGACGAAGGCCTCGGTGTTCACCGCGCCCAGAGCTCCAGTGGCCACGCCGGTCGCGGCGCCGGCCATGTCCTGGGCGGTGTTCACGGCCGGCGTCTGGCCCGGCTGCTCCGCGTCCTGGCGGTTGCAGGCGCCCAGCGCGACAACGGCCAGGGCGGCCACGGCGGTCGTTAGCATATGATATTTCATGGTCATGGCCCTCGCATGGAAAGAGGCTCATGAAACCGCCGGCTTGGCCGTTTGTTCCCGCCAAGCTGCCCGGAGTCCCCAAGTTGACGCGATCGTGCCCGGCGATGTGGAACGCGACCGGCGCGCGGGCTTTCCCTGTTCAGCCATTCCGGCGTTCCAGGGAGGACGACATGACCCAGCAGAACGATCGCAACCAGGACCTGAAGGGCCATTCCGGCCAGGGCGGCCAGACCCAGTTCCGCAATCCGGAGCTCGACGGCCAGCAGGACGCACTGATGTCCGGCAAGGGGGCGGGCCAGGCCGGCCAGGAGAGCCGCTCCTTCCAGGGCGCGGATTCCGATCCGGTCGAAGGCGGCCGCACCCAGGGCCTTTCCGGCGGCCGGCAGCAGATGCAGAGCGGCGACGACGGCGCCAGTTCCGACGGCGACGAGGGCAAGACGCTCGACGACGCCGACACCCAGTCGGACACCAGCAACATCTGAACCGACGAGGCCGACCGGTCGGAGGGCGGGGACACGGCCCCGCCCTTTTCCGTGCGCGCAATCGGCGCTTGCCACGGCCAAGCTGCTGCCATCATGCTGTCAGCATGCCGTCAGTAGGCTCCCTCCCATGCGCCGCGCCGACCGACTGTTCCAGATCATCCAGATTCTCCGCCGGACCCGGCGGCCGGTGACCGCAGACGCCATCGCGGCCGAGCTCGAGACCTCCAAGCGTTCGGTCTATCGCGACATCGCCGCCCTGGTGGGCCAGCGGGTGCCGATCCGCGGCGAGGCCGGCGTCGGCTACGTGCTGGAGGACGGCTTCGACCTGCCGCCCCTGATGCTGACCTCCGACGAGGTGGAGGCGGCGGTGCTGGGCGCCCAGTGGGTCGCGACCCTCACCGACCCGGCGCTGGCCCGCGCGGCCCAGGATCTGATCGCCAAGATCGCGGCGTCGGTGCCCGAGGACCTTCGGCCGCTGGTTCTGGAGCCGGCGTCCCGCACCCATCCGGCCAAGGGCCGCGAACCCGACCGCCTCGACATGCCCCAGGCCCGGGCCTGCATCCGCACCGGACGGAAGATCGCGCTCAGCTACAGCGACGAGCAGGGCCGCCGCAGCGAGCGGGTCATCTGGCCCTTCGCCATCGGCTACATGGAGACCATCCGCCTGCTGGTCGGCTGGTGCGAGCTGCGCAAGGACTTCCGCACCTTCCGCACCGACCGGGTGCTGGGTGCGATCTTCCTCGAGGAGCGCTATCCCGAACGCCCGGCCATCCTGCGCGCCCGCTGGCGCCGGGCCGTGGCCGAGATGTACAAGGACCACCCCTGGAAGCCGCCCGGCTGCGAGCCCGTCCCGGCCTGAGGCGCCGCGCGAGCCGGTTGCCGAAGGGAGGCCGTCGCGGCTAGGGCTGGGGCGCACCCACAGGATCCGACATGCGCCTCGCCCGCCTGCCCCGCCGCCGCTACAGCCCCGCGCCCACGCCCATCGAGCTCCTGCCCAACCTGACCCGCGTGCTGGGCGGGCCGGAGATCTGGGTCAAGCGCGACGACCTCACCGGCCTCAGCGGCGGCGGCAACAAGACCCGCAAGCTGGAGTTCCTGGTCGCCGAGGCGCTAGCCCAGGGCGCCGACACCCTGGTCACCGTCGGCGCGCCCCAGTCGAACCACTGCCGCCTGACCCTGTCGGCGGCGGTGAAGGAGGGCCTGAAGTGCCGGCTCGTCATCGAGGAGCGGGTGCCCGGCAGCTATGCGCCCGACGCGAGCGGCAACAACTTCCTGTTCGACCTGATGGGCGTCGAGCACATCGAGGTGGTCCCCGGCGGCGCGGACCTGAACGCCGCCATGCAGACCCAGGCCGAAGCGGTCTCGGCTCTGGGCCGCCGCGCCTACGTCATCCCCGGCGGCGGTTCCAATGCGCTGGGATCGATGGGCTACGTCGTCTGCGCCCGCGAGATCCTGGCCCAGAGCTTCGACATGGGCGTCCCCTTCGACCGCATCCTCTGCGCCAGCGGCAGCGCCGGCACCCATGCGGGGCTGCTGGTCGGCCTGAGCGCAGCCAACGCGGGCACGCCGCTGATCGGCATCAACGTGCGGCGGCCACGGCCCGAACAGGAAGCCAACGTGCACAGGCTGGCCGTCCAGGCGGCCGATCTGCTGGGCGTCGAGGCCCCGGCGCCCGCCTCGGTGGTTTGCCTCGATGAGTGGGTCGGCGGCGGCTACTCGATCCCTACGGGGGCCATGGTCGAGGCGGTGCGGCTGGCGGCGCGGACCGAGGGCCTGCTGCTGGACCCGGTCTACACCGGCAAGGCCATGGCCGGGCTGATCGCCCTGGTCCGCCGCGGCGAGTTCGCCGCCGGTGAGCGCATCCTGTTCGTCCACACGGGCGGCTCGCCGGGGCTCTACGCCTACCAGGACGTGCTGCGCTCGGACGCGGAGCCCGTGGCGTGAGCCGCACCATCGGCGTCATCGGCGGCATGGGCCCTGCGGCGACCCTGGACTTCCTCGGCAAGCTGATCGCCGCCACTCCGGCCGAAGGCGACCAGGACCACCTCCGCGTGCTGGTCGACAACAACCCGAAGATCCCCGACCGCAACGCCGCGATGGCGGGGACCGGCCCCTCGCCCGCTCCGGTGCTGGCGGAGATGGCGCGGGGCCTGGAGCGGCAGGGCGCCGAGGCGCTGGTCATGGCCTGCAACACCGCCCACGCCTTCGCCGACGACATCCGCGCGGCGGTGGCCATCCCGTTCTTCAGCATCGTAGAGGAGAGCGCGGACGAACTGGCGCGACGCGTGCCCGAGGGCGCCGCCGTCGGCGTACTCGCCACGACCGGCTGCCTCGACGCGGGGCTGTACCAGCGAGCGCTGGCGGACCGAGGCCTTGGGGCCCTGGTCCCCGGCGACGGCGAGCGCCAACGCCTGATGGCCGCCATCTACCGCATCAAGACTGGAGATGTCGG
>DASPLM010000411.1:0-2329 GCA_035627575.1 Caulobacteraceae bacterium
CCTCCAGGGGCAGCAGCCGGCCGGGATGGCGCTCGGCGACGTGGAACACGATCGCGCCGGTCTCGAACAGCGCCAGCGCCCCCTCCTCATACGTCGGGATCTGGCCGAAGGGATGCAGCGCCCGGTGCGCCGGCTGCTTCATCTGCGCGAAGCTCACCAGCCGCTCGTCGTAGGCCTGCCCGACCTCCTCCAGCGCCCAGCGCACCCGCATGTCCCGCGCCAGCCCCCGCCCCTCGTCGGGCGAGGCGGCGAAGGCGGTGATGGTCGGGCGGCTGGTCATGGTCTGTTTCTCCGGCGGTTACGGGAACGACGAACGAGGGCGGCCGAGGCCGACAACACTCCGCTTCTCTCCGCGAGAGGAGAAGGCGGGAGCCGTTTGCGCGGCGACCTCGCCCTTGACTGCTTCGCGCCTCCCTTCGGGTCGACAGGCTCAGGATGAGGTCGACTGAAAGCTCAGTAGAAATCCTCATCCTGAGCTTGTCGAAGGGCGAGGATTTCGAGCCCGCCCACGGCCCAGGTCCGTCCCCCTTCCCTGTTCCTCCACCGCCCATAACAGACGCCCGCGCCCGACTCCCTTGTGCGGCAAGGCGGCGCGGTCATGCCGCCCTTGCGGAACAGGGAAATCCACCGGCCGCGGAACAGGGAATTGGCGGCTCCGGAACAGGGAATTCACTGGGGCTCCCACAGCGCCCCGGCGGCCCGGCGCCGGTCCTCTGGGCGACCGGTCGCAGGCAAGCTTCGCTGGTTCGCGGCCCCTCTCAAGCGGTGGAATTTCCCCCTTGCACCCGGGCCGAACCAACGTGCGATTTCACACCTGTCGAGATCCCGCCCGCCGGAGCGCAGCCCGTGACCAATCGCTTCTTTGACCGCCCCTGCGCCGAAGCCTCGGACGCGGCGTCCTGCCCGCCCCCGCCGCCTGCGCCTGAACCCCACGCTGAATCCGAAGCCGTCGGCTCCGGCGGTCCGGCGGTGTCAAGGATGCGAAGCACCGGCTGCGCCGGCGAGGCCCTGGGGGCCTCGTCCTTGACACGCCCGGACCGCCGGAGCCCCTTCGCCTCCAGGAGATGAATGGCTTTCCCCGATCCCCGGGATCGCGCGCCCACAGGAGCCCCCATGCCCAGGCACGTCCTCTTCATCCACGGCGGCGGCGGCGGCGCCTTCGAGGCCGACGCCGCCCTGGCCGACAGCCTGCGCCGCCGGCTCGGCCCGGGTTACGAGGTCCGCTATCCCCGCATGCCCGACGAGGAGGAGCCCGACTACCCGACCTGGCGGCGCCTCATCCTCGAACAGGTCACTGAGATGGGAGACGGCGCGATCCTGGCCGGCCACTCCATCGGCGCCTCGGTCCTGGCCCGCGTCATGACCGACGACGATCCCCCGCGCGCGCCCGTGGTGGCAGGCGTCTTCCTGGCCAGCGCCCCCTTCTGGCATGACCACGACTTCTGGCGCTGGGACGAGGTCCGCCTGCCCCAGGACGCCGCCGAGCGCTGGCCCCACGCCGTCCCCCTGTTCCTCTACCACGGCGACCAGGACCGGTCGGTCCCGGTCGAGCACCTGGACATGTACGCGCGGGCCCTGCCGCAGGCGGAGGTGCGCCGGCTGCCGGGACGGGACCACCAGCTGGGGGAGGAGATGGGCGAGATGGCGGGGGATGTGGTTGGGCTGGTGCAGCGGTAGACGCGAAGCGTCACATGTCCCGCGACATGCACTCCGCCGTCCCGACGAACCCGAATTCCCGGCACAGTTCATCCAGGTAGGCCTTTGGCGGGGGCCCGACGCTGACAACCTGGTCGACGTAGAACTCCGCCGGATAACCGCCGAGATGCCCGTAGCGGCCAGGCGTCTCCGTCACCCATCCTTCCACTGTCACGCTCGCCATGCCGTAGGAATGAAAGCGCGAACGCCCGCCCCGCTGGCGATCCAACATCTGCTCGAGCGCGGCGCCGCAGCCGACGGTCGGCCTGCAGGTATACCAAGCGTAGCCATCGGCCTTCGGATCGAACGGATGGCGCAGGTCCGGGCTGATGATCTCCGACACCTCGAAACCTGCGGTCAGGATGCCAGACACCCGACGCCTGGGGCTGAGGATCACGCATCCGAGGTCGTCGGGATCCACAACGGAAGGGCGCGAGAAGTTTGGGAGCCCCGCCTTGCACAGCGCCGTCAGCATGCCGGTGCGGTCCTGCCCCAGCCAGATCGCGCCGGCGCCGGCCGCCAACAGGCCCGCGGTGGAGATGGCCAACAGGAGGAAGAGCACACGCCTCATCCCACAGGGCTATCGCGGCGCGACCATCACGGCAACGCTTGGGTCTGATGCGCGGCCGGCGGC
>DASPLM010000412.1:0-4410 GCA_035627575.1 Caulobacteraceae bacterium
CCCCCGCAACGGCTCGAAGTCGATCAATCCGGCGGAACTGGTCGGCCAGACCTTCGAGCGCGCCATCGACCCCCTGAAGGCGGCCCTCAAGAGCGCGGCGCTGAAGCGCGCGGATCGCGACCAGCGCCAGTTCGACCCGACCCCCGCCCGGAAACAGGCGGGTACGGCAGGCAAGCCGGGGCTGGAGATCTCGCCCTTGGCCGTGCCTTTCCCGGCGATCCCGCCGATCGGCGGGGTGGAAATCGCCACGGGCCGCGCCGGCTTCTACAAGCACGAACGCGACGACCTGGTGGTGATGCACTTCCCAGACGGCGCCTCGTGCGCCGGGGTGTTCACCCAGCACAAGGTCGGCTCGGCGCCAGTGGACTGGTGCAAGCGCCAGTTCGAGACCACCGGCGGCGAGGGCGTGCGGGCGCTGGTCATCAACGCGGGCTGCGCCAACGCCTTCACCGGCAAGCCCGGCGCGGACGCGGCGCGGCGCACGGCCGGCGCCGTGGCCAAGCGCTTCGACTGCCGCCAGCGCGACGTCATGCTGGCCTCCACGGGCGTGATCGGGGTGGTGCTGGACGACAGCAAGATCGCCGCGCGCATGCCGGCCATCGAGGCGGCGCTGACTCCGGACGGCTGGGCCGCCGCGGGCCGCGCGATCATGACCACGGACACCTTCCCCAAGGGCGCCTACGCCGAGGCGCGCATCGACGGGACCAAGGTTCGGATCGCCGGCATCGCCAAGGGCTCGGGCATGATCGCGCCGGACATGGCGACCATGCTGGCCTTCATCGTCACGGACGCCGCCATCGCGCCTTCGGTGCTGCGGGCCATGCTGGGCCTCTACGTTCGCACCACCTTCAACAGCGTGACGGTCGACGGCGACACCTCGACCAACGACACCTGCCTGCTGTTCGCCACCGGCGCGGCGGGGAACGCCCGCATCGGTCGGGTCGGGGACCGCCGGCTGGCGGACTTCCGCGACAAGCTCGACGGCGTGATGCTGAACCTGGCGCATCAGCTGGTGCGCGACGGCGAGGGGGCGACCAAGTTCGTCAAGGTGACGGTGACCGGCGCCCAGTCGCACCTGTCGGCCCGCCGCATCGCCCGCTCCGTCGCCGACAGCCCGCTGGTTAAGACCGCCATCGCGGGCGAGGACGCCAACTGGGGCCGGATTGTCATGGCGGCCGGCAAGACCGAGGAGCCGCTGGACCGCGACCATCTCAGCGTGAGGTTCGGTCCGCTCTGGGCCGCCCAGGACGGGGCGGTGGCGCCGGGCTACGACGAGGCGGCCATGAGCGCCTACATGAAGCGCGCGGAACTGGACATCGCCGTCGACGTGGGCGTCGGCCGGGGAACCGCCGCCGTGTGGACCTGCGACCTGACCAAGCGCTACGTCGAGATCAACGGGGACTACCGGTCCTGAGCGAGAAGCCCATCATCTTGGTCGCCGCCGCGGCGCTGGTCGACGCCGACGGGCGCGTGCTCATCGCCCAGCGGCCGGAGGGCAAGCAGCTGGCCGGCCTGTGGGAGTTCCCCGGCGGCAAGGTCGAGCCCGGCGAGACGCCCGAGCAGTGCCTGATCCGGGAGCTGAAGGAAGAACTGGGCATCGAGGTGAACGAAGCGTGTCTGGCCCCGTTCGTGTTTACCACGCATGCTTACGACTCGTTTCACCTCTTGATGCCATTGTGGCTGTGCCGTCGATGGTCGGGCGCCGTGCAGGCGCTGGAGCATACGGCGGTGGCCTGGGTGAAGCCGGCGCGTCTGGCCGACTATCCCATGCCTCCGGCCGACGAGCCCCTGGTCGCGTGGTTGCGCGATCTTCTGTGAGGAAGACGCACCGTTGCGAGCCCTGCTGACCCGCTTTCTGCGAGACCAGAGCGGCGCCACGGCCGTGGAGTACGGCCTGCTGCTGGCCGGCATCTTCCTGGCCATCATCGGGGCGGTGAGCCTGTTCGGCCAGAACGCCACCGACAAGCTGATCGAAGCGTCCGACGCGATCGTCAACGCCGGCTAGCCCGGCTTCTCTCCGGCGCCGATCTCCCGCGTGCGCAGGGCCGTGGCCAGGCTCACCTTCGCAGATCCCGGCGTCAACGGCTTCTGCTGGCTTTCGTGGGGCGCCCAGCCGGTAAGGGCCACGATCTCGAAAGTCGCCGGAACGCGTCCGTCCGCACCCCCGTACTTCTGCACGTACAGCTCGAAGGCCCGGGCCAGGATCGTCCTTGTCAGCGGCCGCCGCGGCCGCTCCAGCAGCACGTTGGTCTCGCCCATGGCCCGCAGGTCCTGCAGCAGCCGCAGCGGATGCTCGTAGCGCACCGTGGCGACGTCGGTGTCGGCGACGGGCAGGGCGAAACCCGCCCGCTGGAGCAGGGAGGCGCCGTCGTAGGCGCCGGCGAAGGGCGAGACGCGGGGGCCCGCGCCGCCCAGCACCTCCACCTCCGCCTGGGTCAGGGCCCAGCGCAGTTCCTGCAGCGTCGCTCCGCCGAGGATTGCGCCCAGGAACAGGCCGTCCGGCTTCAGCGAAAGGCGGATCTGGGTCAGGGCCCCCGGCAGGTCGTTGGTCCAGTGCAGCGACAGGCAGGAGACCACGAGGTCCAGGCTCTGGGGCGCGAACGGCAGCCGCTCCTCGTCGACGACAAGCCGTGGCCCGGTGCGGGGCGCCAGCATGCGCGCCGAGAGGTCGGTCTGGATCAGGGTCGGGATTCGGGCGTGGGCGTCGCTGTCCGCCAGGCGGCGCACGAACTCGCCGCCGCGCGCTCCCAACTCGACGGCGAGCGGGAAGCTGCGCATTATCGTCTCGAGGCGCTCGACCAGATCCCCGGCCGCGCGCCGCCGGATGAAGTCGGCCTGCGCCAGGGTCGGCGCAGCGCGGTCCACGCGCCGGCGGTGCAGGGCGCGGTCGAACAGGAGGGGCGGGGCGGAGGTCATGGGGCTCGGGAACTGGCTGGACCCGGAAGATGGCGTGCTTGGCCGGGCGATGAAACCCGGTGCGCGCGTTCGCGGCGTGCTGAGCCGCGCCGCCGACGCGATCTTCCCGCCCCACGCCTTCGACGGGGGCCCCCGGCCGCAGGCGACGGGCTACAGCGCCGACGCCTGGACCCGGGTCGTGTTCATCGAGCATCCCTGCTGCGACGGCTGCGGCGCCCCGTTCGAAATCGACCTGAAGGCGCGCTGCGCCGCGTGCCAGGCCAAGCCCTTCGCCTTTCAGCGCGCCCGGGCCGCCTGCCTGTACGACGAGGCGTCACGGGACCTGATCCTGAAGTTCAAACACGGCGACGCGACCGAGTACGCCGGCCTGTTCTCGCGATGGGTGGCGCGCGCGGCCTCGGACCTGCTCGTGGACGCCGATGCGGTGGCGCCGGTGCCGCTGCATCCGTTCCGGCTGCTGTCGCGCCGGTACAACCAGGCTGCCGAGATCGCCCGGCCGCTGGCGCGGACCGCCGGCCTCGAGTTCCAGCCCGATGCCCTCGAACGAACGCGCATGACCCAGACCCAGGGCGGCAAGTCCGGCAGCGGGCGTCGACGCAACGTCGCCGGGGCATTCACCGTGCCCGAGGCGAGACGCAAGCGGATCAAGGGGCGGCGCATCCTGCTGGTGGACGACGTCATGACCACGGGATCGACGCTGCAGGCCTGCGCGAAGACGCTACTGGCGGCGGGCGCGAGGGCAGTGGATTGCGCGGTCGTGGCCCGTGTGCGAACGCGGGCGGACGTGACGGGCTGAGCGTGCGGCAGGGACCCCGGACCCCCATATGGCGTTACCCCCGCACCACCCGTTTCAAGGAGTTCGCCGCGTGCAGCCCGTCGTCATCTATACGAAGCCGTTCTGCCCCTATTGTTCGCGCGCCGAGGCGCTGCTGCAGCGCAAGGGCGTGAAGTACGAGGAGGTCGTCGCCTCCATGGACCCGGAGAAGAGGCAGGAAATGATGCAGCGCTCCGGCCGCTCGACCTATCCGCAGATCTTCATCGGCGACCGCCACATCGGCGGCTGCGACGACTTGCACGACCTCGAGGCCCGGGGCGAGCTGGACAAGTTGCTGAATGCCGCCTGACGCCCTCCCCGTCGCGCTGGTCCAGCTACGCACGCCCGACGAACAGGCGGCGGCGCTGGCCCATGTCGAGCCGCTGATCCGCGAGGCGGCGGGCGGAGGGGCGAAGCTGATCCTGACGCCCGAAGGAACCAACATACTCGAGCAGCGGCGGGAAAAGCGGTTGGCCAAGGTGGTCCCGCAGGACCAGGACGTGGCGGTCGCGGGCCTGCGCGCCCTGGCCGCGGAGCTCGGCGTATGGCTGCTGATCGGCTCGGCCATCGTCCGCGGCGACGACCCGGCCGATCCGCGCGCCGCCAACCGCTCGCTTCTGATCGGGCCCGACGGAGCGGTGACCGCGGCCTACGACAAGCTGCACGTGTTCGATGTCGAC
>DASPLM010000413.1:0-3547 GCA_035627575.1 Caulobacteraceae bacterium
GGCTTGCCGGCCATCATGTTGCGCACCAGCAGGGCCAGCCCGATTGCGGCCACGGCGGCCACAGCCAGTACGATGATCCGAATGGGTTTCATTGATCCCGGTCCCCCGTCGCGCAGCCCGGCCGAAGACCGGAATTCGGACGCACTGCGTCCTCGATGAGAGTGACCGGAGGGTGTTAACGACGACCTAAGCGCCGGCCCCGGAAGGACAAGGGATTCGGCGGAGGCGCCGTCCTAGAGCCCGGAAACCAGAATGCTGTGCGGAAACGCCGCAAGCGCGCCGGCGCACAGCGCCACGCCGTAGGGGATGTCGCCCTTCGGCTCGAGCAGGCGGCCGACCCAGCGCGGAGCGCGGCCCACATAGACCTGGCCCACCGCCCGCGCCTGCATCAGGAGCAGGGCGAACAGGCCGCCGGTGATCCCGGTCCAGAGCAGGAACTGTGGCGTCCCCGCGACGCCGAGCCACAGGGCCGCGGCCGCCATCAGCTTGGCGTCGCCGCCGCCGATCCAGCGCAGGGCGAACATGACCATGCCCAGCAGCAGGGCGACGAAGCCCACCCCGACGTGGCCGGCGACTTCACCTACCGGCAGGCCGGCGGCGAGGGCGGCCGGGAAGAAGGCCACGACCAGCACGCCCGAGATCCAGTTGGGGATCGTCATTGTGGCCACGTCGCTCAGCGCCCCGGCGATGACCAGGGCGGCGAAGAGACAGAGCAGGGCGGCGAGCAGCAGTTCCATGGGAGTCCCGGCGCGGTTTGCGCTTCCTGCCTAGGCCAGGACGGTAAATTTCGGGTTGAGGCCGGGATCTTCGCCCTCCTCCCCTGGCTGCGGCGACAAGGCGGGGGAGGAGAGGAATACCCGGTGTAGGTCGGAGTTTCCCCTGAACCTCCTTGGTGGAACTTTCGCGCCGTCAGGACGGAAAGCCCACAAGGGGATCAGGAAGGTGTGCTCCGGACTTCGCGCGTCTTTCCTCTCCCTCGGGAGAGGAGGCGAGCGGCGGCGCGAAGCGGCGACGGAGCCGGAGAGGCGTCGGCCGGCGGACAACCCTCAGCCACCGCGGCCGCGACAGCGTCGCGCACCGGGCACGCCTCCCCCGGTTCCGCTGCGCGTCTCCGGGCCCTACCGAGGGAGGGCGAAAGCCGTCCCCTACCCCGCCCGGTTCGTCACCAGGTCCTCCACCACAGACGGGTCGGCCAGGGTGCTCGTGTCTCCCAGGTTGGACATGTCTCCCTCGGCGATCTTGCGCAGGATGCGCCGCATGATCTTGCCCGAGCGGGTCTTGGGCAGCCCGGGCGCCCACTGGATCACGTCGGGCGAGGCGATCGGGCCGATCTCCTGCCGCACCCAGTTGCGCAACTCGGCCTTCAGCTCATCGCTGGGCGCCACGCCCACCTGCAGGGTGACGTAGCACCAGACGCCCTGGCCCTTGATGTCGTGCGGGAAGCCGACCACGGCGGCCTCGGCCACGCCCGAGTGCCCGACCAGGGCGCTCTCGATCTCGGCGGTGCCCAGGCGGTGACCCGACACGTTGAGCACGTCGTCCACCCGGCCGGTGATCCAGTAGTAGCCGTCCTCGTCGCGGCGGCAGCCGTCGCCGGTGAAGTACTTCCCCGGGTAGGTCGAGAAGTAGGTCTCGAGGAACCGGTCGTGGTCGCCATAGACAGTGCGCATCTGGCCGGGCCAGCTGTCGGTGATGCACAGGTTGCCCGACGCGGCGCCTTCCAGCACCCAGCCGTCGGCATCCACCAGCTGCAGCTGGACGCCCGGCAGGGGCCGGGTCGCCGAACCCGGCTTCAGGTCAGTCGCCCCAGGCAGGGGCGAGACGAGGATGCCGCCGGTCTCGGTCTGCCACCAGGTATCGACGATGGGGCAGCGCTCCTCGCCCACGACGCGCCAGTACCACAGCCAGGCCTCGGGATTGATCGGTTCGCCGACGCTGCCCAGCAGGCGCAGGGACTTTCGCGAGGTCCGCTTCACCGGCTCGTCGCCCTCGCGCATCAGGGCCCGGAGCGCGGTCGGGGCGGTGTAGAAGATCTCGACCTGATGGCGGTCGATCACCTCCCAGAAGCGGCTGGTGGTCGGCCAGTTGGGTACCCCCTCGAACATCACCGTGGTCGCGCCGTTCGCGAGCGGGCCGTAGACGATGTAGCTGTGGCCGGTGACCCAGCCCACGTCGGCGGTGCACCAGTAGATCTGCCCGGGGCGGTAGTCGAACACAGCCTCGTGGGTCCAGGCGCACCAGGCGAGGTATCCTCCGGTGGTGTGCAGCACGCCTTTCGGCTTCCCCGTCGAACCGGAGGTGTAGAGGATGAACAGCGGGTCCTCGGCCCCCATCGGCTCGGCCGGACAGTCGTCGGAGACGGCCGCGGCGGCCTCGGCGTAGAACACGTCGCGGCCGGGCGTCATCGTCACCCCGGCCCCGGTGCGGCGGACCACCAGGACGTGATCGACGCCGGAGACCCGCTCCAGCGCCGCGTCGACATTGGCTTTCAGCGGAATGCGCTTGCCGCCGCGCAGGCCCTCGTCGGCGGTGATGATCAGGCGCGAGCGGCAGTCCTCGATGCGGCCGGCCAGGCTGTCGGGCGAGAAGCCGCCGAAGACGACCGAATGAATGGCGCCGATGCGCGCGCAGGCCAGCATGGCGAACGCCGCCTCCGGGATCATCGGCAGGTAGATGGTCACCCGGTCGCCCTTCTTCGCCCCGTGCGCCTTCAGGACGTTCGCCATGCGGCAAACTTCGCGGTGCAACTCGGCGTAGGTGATGCGGCGCGGCTGCTCGGCCGGGTCGTCCGGTTCGAAGATGATGGCGACCTGGTCGCCGCGCCCGGCGAGGTGCCGGTCGGTGCAGTTGGCGGCCGCGTTCAGCACCCCGTCCGCGAACCAGCGGATGCGGAAGTCCTCGCGCCGGAAGCTGACGTCCTTTACCACGGAGAAGGGCTCGATCCAGTCGATCCGGGAGGCGATGCGGCGCCAGTAGCTGTCCGGGTCGCGCTCGACCTCCTCGCAGGCGCGCGCGTAGGCCGCGGCGTCGACCAGGGAGTGGTCGCGCCATTCCGCGGGGACCGGGATCAGGGTTTCGTGCACGCCGTGCTGCTCCTCGACTATCCGGGTCTTGGGCTCGCGCGCGAACTGTGCGACAGGCGGCGCCTTCCCGACCCTCTCGTTGACGCGGCCGCCGCGACGGCCGCGGAAGGATGTTGCGCATGCTCCTGGCTTTGTCGACATGGACGGAAGTCGAAAACTGGCTCGGCCGTTCGAAGACCGTCGTCATCCCGATCGGTTCGAACGAGCAGCACGGGCCGACGGGCCTGCTCGGCACCGACTGGCTGTGCCCCGAAATCATCGCCCACGAGGCCGAAAAGGCGGGCGAGCTCCTGGTGGCGCCCACCTTCAACATCGGCATGGCCCAGCACCACTTGGCCTTCCCGGGCACCATCTCGCTACGCCCGTCCACCTTCAAGGCGGCCATCGCCGACTGGGTTTCGTCCCTGACCCGCGCCGGATTCGAGCGGCTGTATTTCCTGAACGGCCACGGCGGCAACGTCGCC
>DASPLM010000414.1:0-4291 GCA_035627575.1 Caulobacteraceae bacterium
GCAGGCGCAGTGGCGCGGCGGGTGCTGGGGCCGGACATCCGCATCCGCGCCGCCCTGGTGCAGATCGGCCCCCACACCGTCGACCGCGAGCGCTGGGACTGGGATGAGGTTGAGACAAACCCGTTCTGGTGCCCGGACGCGACGGCGGCCGCGCGCTGGGAGGTCTTCCTCGACGAGACGCGCAAGGCCGGCTCCTCGGCCGGCGCCGTGGTCGAGGTCCACGCCGAGGGCGTGCCCCCCGGTTGGGGCGCGCCGGTCTACGGCAAGCTCGACGCGGAACTGGCCGCCGCGCTGATGTCGATCAACGCAGCCAAGGGCGTCGAGATCGGCGCCGGCTTCGCCGCGGCGGCCCTGAGCGGCGAGGACAACGCCGACGAGATGCGGATGGGGCCGGACGGCCCCGTGTTCCTCTCCAACCAGGCCGGGGGCGTGCTGGGCGGGATCTCGACGGGCCAGGCGGTGGTCGCCCGCGTCGCCTTCAAGCCCACCTCCTCGATCCTGACGCCACGCCGCTCGATCGGTCGCGACGGCCGGGAGGTGGAGGTCGTCACCAGGGGCCGCCACGACCCCTGCGTCGGCATCCGCGCCGCGCCGGTGGTCGAGGCGATGACGGCCTGCGTGCTGGCCGACGCCTTCCTGCGCCATCGCGGCCAGACCGGCGGCGGCGCGTTCCGGCCCGGCTCGGACGAGCGCGCCTGAGCCCCCTTCCGCAACCGTCGTTGTTACCTATATGAGCGGGCGAACACCAATCCCGGGAGCAGCGTCATGATCGTGCGCAAACCTTTCGATCGCCTCGGCGGAGCCGACCACGGCTGGCTGAAGGCGCGGCATCACTTCTCCTTCGCCAGCTACTACGACCCGCAGAACATGGGCTGGGGGTCGCTGCGCGTGTGGAACGACGACGAGATCGCCCCGCATACGGGCTTCCCGCCCCACCCCCATTCGGACATGGAGATCATCACCTACGTGCGTGAAGGCGCCATTACCCACCAGGACTCGATGGGCAACAAGGGCCGCACCGAGGCCGGCGACGTGCAGGTGATGTCCGCCGGCACGGGCGTGCGCCACTCGGAGTACAATCTCGAGGACGAGACCACCCGCATCTTCCAGATCTGGATCGAGCCCAATGCGCGCGGCGCCGCGCCGGCGTGGGGCGCCAAGCCCTTCCCCAAGGGCGAGCGGGCCGGCCAGTTCGTGGTCCTGGCCAGCGGCATGGCCGGCGACGAGGGCGCCCTGCCCATCCGCGCCGACGGCCGCGTCCTTGGCGCCACCATCCGCAAGGGCGAGACGGTGGAGTATCCGCTGGGCGCCGGGCGTCACGCCTATCTGGTGCCCGCCACGGGCGCGCTGGAGGTGAACGGCGTGCGTCTGGACGCACGCGACGGGGCGGCGGCGAAGGACGAGCCGGTCCTGCGCCTGACCGCGCTCGAGGACGCCGAGGTCGTGCTGGTCGACGCGGCCTGACGCTGCGGCGGACGCACCGTCGCAGGGTTGTTAACCCTTCGGTCTGCTAGCATCGGGGCTTCAGTTCCCTGGAGTTCCCGATGCGCCGCCCTCTCCGCGTTCTCGCGCCCGTCCTTCTGATCGCCTCGCTGGGCCTGACCGGGTGCCTCGCCGCAGCCGCCACGGGCGCCGTCGTCGGCACGGCCGGCGCCGCCGTGGGCGTCACCGGCAAGGTGGTGGGCACGGGCGTCGATCTGGTCACCACCAGCGATCGCGAGCGCGAGAAGAAGGAGCGCAAGCGGCGCAAGAAGGAAGAGAAGGCCCGGCGCAAGGCCGAGCGGGAAGCCGCCCGCGAGGCCGAGCGCAACGGCTGGTGACGCCTAGAGCGTGAGGCTGCAGCGCTCGCCAATGGTGGGCCGCGAGACCTCGATCCTGCTCAGGCCGGGGAAACGTGGTTTCAGCCTGTCGGAGAAGTAGAGGCACAGACGCTCAAGCGTCGGATTCTCCAGCCCCGGCTTCTCGTTCAGCAGGCCGTGGTCGAGTTCGCCGGCGACGGCTTCCAGCGCCGTCTCCAGTTCCCCCAGGTCGGTCACCCAGTCCTCGTCGGCCCGCATGGCGCCGCGCAGGGTCGCCTCGACCCGGAACGAGTGGCCGTGCATCCGTCGGTAGGGGCTGTCCTCCGGGCCATAGGCCAGGTGGTGCGCCGCGTCGAAGGTCGCGGCCTTGGTGATCTCGAACATGTGGGTCATCAAAATGGGTCGACTGCAGGGGCGCCGGGCCGCGTCGCGGCTCAGGGCACGCCGATGTATTTGTGGGTTTGCACGCTTAAACGCCAGCGCGGGTGCGAAAGGCAATAGGCGACCGCCGCCTGGGTGTTGGCGGCCTGGTCCGGCCCGTCCATCGGCTGGAGGTAGAAGCGCTCGAAATCGAGCCCCTCGAAGCGGGCCGGATCGACGCCGTGCTGGGGATAGACCAGCTTCAGTTCCTGGCCCCGCGTCTGGACGACCGGCGCGTCGCTCTTGGGGCTGATGCAGATCCAGTCGAGCCCGTCCGGGGCGGCCAGGGTGCCGTTCGACTCCACCGCGATCTCGAAGCCGCGGGCATGCAGCGCGGCGATCAGCGGGGGGTCCAGTTGCAACAGGGGCTCGCCCCCGGTGCACACCACCAGGGCAGGCTCGCCGGGCGGCCCTCGCCACTGGCCGGCGACCGCCTCCGCCAACTCGTCGGCTGTGCGGAACTTGCCGCCGCCCGGGCCGTCGGTCCCCACGAAGTCGGTGTCGCAGAAGGTGCAGACGGCGCTCGCCCGGTCCCGCTCCAGCCCGTTCCACAGGTTGCAGCCGGCGAAGCGCAGGAACACGGCCGCGCGGCCGGCCTGGCCGCCCTCCCCCTGCACCGTCAGGAAGATCTCCTTGACCGAATAGGTCACGCCGCCGTCTCCGTCCGCCACTGCTCGAAGCCCGCCGCGCGCAGGTCGCAGGCCGGGCAGCTCTCGCAGCCGTAGCCCCAGGCGTGCCGCCGCCCCCGCTCGCCGCGGTAGCAGGTGTGGGTCTCCTCCAGCACGAGGTCGACCAGGGCCGGGCCGCCGATCTCCCCGGTCAGGGACCAGGTCTGCGCCTTGGTCAGGCGCATCAGCGGGGTGTCGATGACGAACGGACGGTCCATACCCAGGCGGAGCGTCTCCTGCATGGCGTCCAGGGTGTCACGGCGGCAGTCGGGATAGCCTGAGAAGTCGGTCTCGCACATGCCGCCGACAAGGGTGTCTATCCCCCGGCGGTCCGCCAGGGCGGCGGCGTAGACGAAGAACACCAGGTTGCGGCCGGGGACGAAGGTGGTCGGCAGGCCGCGCGCGTCCATCTCGATCTCGCGCTCGGCGGTCAGGGCGGACTGGGCCACCGCGCCGAACCCCTTCAGGTCCAGCATGTGATCGGGGCCGAGGCGGCCGGCGCGGCCGGGCAGCACCTCGACGATCCGCTCCAGCACGCGGCGGCGCTGCTGCAGCTCCACGGCGTGGCGCTGGCCGTAGTCGAAGCCCACGGTTTCAACGCGGTCGAAGCGCTCGAGCGCCCAGGCCAGGCAGACGGTCGAGTCCTGCCCTCCCGAGAAGAGGACGAGCGCCGCGCGGTCGGTGGTGTGGGTGGTGGTCATGGAACCGGGGCCGGGGTCCGTCTATTGATCGGGCCCGTCATATAGGTTTCGGCTGAAGGGAGACACGCCCATGGGCGAGACCGTGATCCTCTACACCACCTGGCCCGATGCGGATACGGCCGAGACGGTCGCCGCCGAGGCCGTGGCCGAGCGCCTGGCCGCCTGCGCCAACCTGCTGGCGCCGATGCGCTCGATCTACCGCTGGCAGGGGGCCGTGGATCGCGCCGTCGAGACGCCGATGCTGCTGAAGACCACCGCCGAAGCCGCCGAGCGCCTGCGAGACCTGATCGTGCGGCGCCACCCCTACGACACCCCGTGCGTGCTTGCCCTTCCGGTATCGGCCGGCCTGTCCAATCCCGAGTTCCTGCAATGGATCCTCGCGGAAACGGGCAGCCCCGCGGCGGACGAATGAAACCCCGGCCCCGCTTCCGCCGTCGAACGGCTTGAAAGCCGGGCCTTAACCACTCCGAAAACCTGAGCATGTTTCATGCGCCCGTATCGCAAGTGCGGGCGCTTCATGCCGACCATCGACAGCCTGACCGAACGGGCAGCTCCGATTGCCCCCGACGTGCCGATCGGCGAGGTGTTCACGCTGTTCCAGCGCGACCCGGATGCGCTGGCGTTCGCGGTGGTCGAGGGTGACCGGCCGGTGGGCCTGGTGGAACGCCACGGCTTCATGGTCGAGTTCGGCGCGCGCGCCGAC
>DASPLM010000415.1:0-3286 GCA_035627575.1 Caulobacteraceae bacterium
AGATGAAGTTCCCAAGGTCCCGCCTCTACATCAGCGTGATCCCGCCTATCGTGCTGGGGGTCTTCGTGGGCATCCTGTCGGCCATCATGGGGGTGGGCGGCGGCTTCATCCTGGTGCCGGCCATGGTCTACCTGCTGCGCATGCGCGCCAGCGTGGTGGTGGGCACCAGCCTGTTCCAGATCATCGTCACCACCGCCGTGACGACCGTGCTTCAGGCCGGACGCAACCAGACCGTCGACATCCTGCTGTCGGTCCTGCTGATGGTGGGCGGAGTGCTGGGGGCCCAGCTCGGCGCGCGGGCCTCGAACCGGTTCCGCCCCGACAGCCTGCGCGCCGTGCTGGCGCTGATCGTGCTGCTGGTGGGGCTGCAGATGGGCATCGGCCTGTTCGTGCCGCCACCCGATCCGTTCGCCTTCGCGCCGGGGACCGGCCAATGATCCCGCTCGCCGCGCCGCCCGTGGACGCCGCCGCCGTCTCTGCCGCCCTGACCGAGACCCGGGTCGAGGTGACCAGCGAATTCCACGGCGCGCGCATCGTGCTCTACGGCGCGGTGTTCACGCCCGACGGCAAGCCGGCCGACGTGGTGGTGGTGGTGCGCGGGCCCGAGCAGCCGGTGCGCCTGGTGCGCAAGATCCGCGTCGCCGGCGTCTGGCTGAACAGCCGCCCGGTCGTGTTCGAGGGCGCCCCCGGATTCTACATGGCCGCCTCCTCCAAACCGCTCTCGAGCGTCGCCGGCTTCGGAGTGCTGCGCCGCGCCGGCATCGGCGTCGACCACCTGCGCATCGAGGCGCCCGAGGAGGCGCGCACCGTCACCTGGTACGGGGTGCGCGACGTGGTGGTCAGCCGGCTGGGCGCCGACTACCTCGACTGGCGCCGCGCCGTGATCCGGCTGAAGGAGAAGTCGGGCCTCTACAAGGTCGATCCCAAGGGCGTCCAGTACGTCGACCAGGGCCTGTTCAAGGCCGAGGTGGACCTGCCGACAGAGGCGCCGATCGGCCGTTACGAGGCCGAGGTCTGGCTGTTCCGCGACGGCAGGCCGGTCTCCAGCAAGACGCGCTCGCTCACCGTCGAGAAGGTCGGCGCCGAGCGGGCGGTGTACGAGTTCGCCCATGAGCGCTCGTGGCTCTATGGTTTCGCCTGCGTCGCCATCGCCCTGCTGTCGGGCTGGGCCGCCTCGATCTTCTTCCGGAGAAGCTGATTTGACCCGCAGCAGCCCGTCGATCCCCGTCGCGGCCGGCATCCCCGGCGTGCTCGGCCTCGTGCCCTTCTTCGGCGCGGCCGGCTTCTATGTCTGGGGCGATCCCCAGCAGGCGGGCCCCGGCCTGCTGTTCCTGCTGACCTATGCGGCGGTGGTGCTGTCGTTCCTGGGGGGGCTGCGCTGGGGCCACGAGATGGCCCGGCCCGAGCCGCGCATCGGCGTCTTCCTCGCCGCCTGCCTGCCGCCGCTCGCCGCCTGGCTGCTGCTGGCCCTGCCGTTCCTGACCGCCACCTGGCAGATCGGCGGTTACATCGTCGCCTACGTCCTGGCCTGGCTGTGGGACGCCGGCTCCAGCGACCTGCCGCGCTGGTGGTCGCGCCTGCGCACCTTCCTCACCATGGGCGCCGGCCTGGCCCTGGCCACGGCGCTGGAGCAGGCGCTGAGTCTGTAGGGAGCGATCCCCGGGCTCCTGGGGCAAACGTCGGCGCTGACTTACGCGATCCGCTGCAGCAGCGCGTCGACCATGGCCTCGGGCCGGCTCGGGTCGTGCGGCAGGGGAATGTCGGGGGCCAGGCCGCCGGGGCGTTCATCACCGCTCGGGCGGTAGATGACATAGACCGGCGCGAGCGCCTGCAGCCGCGTGTGTGTCAGGGGCCGGGGCGTGATCTGGCCGGTCTGATTGGCGTTGCCACCCGTGGTCTCGCCGACCACCGTCGCCAGGCCGTGGTCCTTCAGGGTCGTCGCGAAGACGATGGCTTGGGAGTACGTGTCGCGACTGACCAGGACATAGGTCCGGCCCTCGAAGCCCGGCGATTGAGGCGTGACCGCCCCGTTCCAGGGTGTCGTCACGACGCTGCCAATCGCCGCACCCGGGCTGACCTCGCGGTTGGCCTCGGTAATGCGGGCGACCAGCCGGCTGGCCGTCGCCGCCGGCCGCCGGGCCAGCCTGGCCACGATCAGGTCGCTGAGGTCGTGGGCGCCGCCGGGATTATCGCGGACGTCGATGCACAGGGTGCGGACGCCCTCGGTCTTCAGGCGTGCGAAGGTAGACTCCACGAAGGCCGCGAATGGCGTCTTCAAAGACGGATCGAAACTGCGCACGCGCAGCACCGCGACGCCGGGACCCGGCCGCTGCAGCGAGATGGCCCGCGCCGGGTCCAGCGGTCCGCCGCCGCCGTCGTTTGCGCCAAGCCTGAAGACCCGAGCCCTGCTTTCCGAGTCGACTGTCCGGACCTCGTAGCCGCTCCGGGCGCCGTGCAGCGTCCATAGCAGCGAGGCGAAGTTGTAGGTCAGGACAAAGCGTTGCAGGCTGGGCGTCTCGCCCCGCATCCGCGGCCCCAGCGCATCGATGATGCCGGCGACCGGGCTGCCGTTGATGGCCACGACCTCTTCGAACGGCTTCAGCCTGGAGGCGGAAGCGATGGTCTCCGCCACGCGTAGCCGGCCCGCCCGATCCAGGAAGACCGGGACGTCGAACGTAGCACCCCCTGATCGGCGATAGGACTCGTAGTCATCCACGGGCTGACGCAGGCCGACGTGGGCGTCGCGGAATACCGGATTGATCCGCGCCATTTCCAGCCAGGCCTGCCTCACGTCCATGGAGCGGTCCAGGCGCCGGCGGATGCGCGTCGCGGCGGCGTCCAGCGCCGTCAGGTCGGTGCTGAAGCCGAGGTCGGGGTGAGTGTCGCGAACAGTCGCCAGGAACTGGTCGAAATCCTCGCGCAGCTGCGCAGCCGTGAACAGGCGCTCGGTGGCGGCGAAGGCCGGCGAGGCGGGAATGAACGGGAAGGCCGCACAGGCTGCGGCGCCAAGGAATAGGCGGCGATCGATCATCGGGCGGTCCTCCGCCCGGATCAGGGCTGACGCCGCCGCCGATGGCCAGTGAATAGTCGGTAATGCCTAGACCAGCATCTCCCAGCCCACCGGGTGCACCCGGTCCCGCCCGATCACGGCGGCCGTCGGCGCCCGATCGAACAGGCCGGCGAACGCGTCGTCCCGGATGTTCAGCCCGCCCGTGAAGGCGCCAAAGGCCGGCAGGACCATGCGCGCCCCATCCGTCGCGAAACAGCGCGAGCGCACCGCGCGGCC
>DASPLM010000416.1:0-4794 GCA_035627575.1 Caulobacteraceae bacterium
ACTGCCTTCCAGCTCCGCAGCGACCTGTTCTCCGGCGACGCCGATCCCATCCTGTTCATCGACTTCGACGACCGCACGACCGCTGCCGGCGCTGCGCCCGGACCGTGGCCGCGGGCGCCGGAGTCGCGCACCAACCGCCAGACGCTGGCCCAGGTCCTGGAGTTCATCCGCACCACCCCGCCGGAGAAGCAGGCCGGGGCGGTGATGCTGGATATCGACCTGGCGACGGCGCGGCCCGATGCGCCGGAGGATATCGCCGCCATCCGCCGGGTGCTGTCGGACTGGGCGCGCACCCCGGGCGCGCCGCTGCTGGTCCTGGCGCGCGAGGCGGTGCCCTCCCAGGCCTACGACCTCGAGCCGGGAAGCCTGATCCTGCCAGCGTCGGACTACGACGACATCGTCGGGGCGGCCCCCAACATGTTCTACGCCACGGTCAAGGTGACCGCCGACAAGGACGCCGTCGTGGGCGACTTCCTGCCGTACGAGTGCGTGCAGACGCGCGACGGCCCACAGGTGCTCTATTCGGCCGTCCTGCTGCTCTACGGCCAGCTGGAGAACGGGCAGATTCCCGAGGACGCTCCGGTGCGGGCCCTCCTGGGCGAGGCGGAGCAGGTCTGCGCCGCCGCCAAGGGCAAGGGCGTCCAGGGCCCCGAGGTGCAGATCAACTACCACTTCTCCATGGAGGTGAACGCCCACGACCGCGTCTGGCCGGAACTGCCGCCGGAATGGGACGCCGGCGGCCGTTGCCCCGGCGGGGACCGGTCGATCGTGCGCCGGCTCTCGGCGGTCGACGTGGCCGCCGCCGGGCTCGACGCCAGCCGCGATCTGCTGTGCGGCCGGCTGGTCATCATCGGCGGCACCAACACGGCCCAAGGCGACTTCCAGCAGACGCCCCTGCGCGACATGGCCGGCCCTGCCATCATCGGCAACGCCGTGCGCGGGCTGCAGCTGGACAACGGCGGCATGCAGAAGCTGGCCCTGCCGTGGCAGATCCTGATGCTGATCCCGGTGTGCGTCGGCATCTCCGCGGGCTTCGCCGTGACGCGCCAGACGCGGCGCGAGTACAAGCGCTACCTGCGCCGTCACCCCGAGGGCGACTTCTGGCTGCGGCTGCGCATGCTGCCGTTCAACCCGGTGGTGCTGAACTGGCTGACGGCGCTGGGCGCGCACTATGTCGGCGTTGGCATCCTGCTGGTCTCGCTGGAATGGGGCCTGTGGGGCTTCCTCTCGGCCCCGGCCTTCGCCGCGGCCATCGCCGAGACCGTGCAGGAGTTCGCCGAGGACGAAACGCCGTCCAGGAAGCCCAAGCCTTCGCCGGAGGAGGAGTTCGTCGCGGCCATCACGGGCGAGGAGCCGCCGCCGCCGGACGAGGAGCTGCCGGCCGACGACGCCCGGACCGGCGGTCCCGAGGCGCCGGCCTCGAACGAGGGGCCGGATACGAAAACGCCGGCCTGAGCAGGCCGGCGTGTCCGTCTCGCGTGATCGCCGGGAGCGGCGACCCGATCACATGTCGGCGTTGAGGCCGTAGTCCTCGATCAGGGCGAACACGCGGTCCCGGTCCAGGTCTCCCCTCGGGGCGTCGGCGAGGATCTGCGTCGCCTCGAACAGCCACTTGTCCGGGTCGGTCCGGGCCAGTTCGAGGGCATGGAGCGCGGCGGCCAGTTCCCGGTCGCTCAGGTCGCCGATCTCGGCCGAGGGGGCCGGAACGCCGCCGGCCACCGTCAGGCGCATCTCGGCCCGGGTGTCCGTGCGCGAGTGGGCGACCAGCTTGTACTCGCCGGGGGCCAGGCTCAGGCCGGTCAGGGTGACCTCGTGAGAGTTGGCGTCCACGGCCTTCAGCACCTTGCCGCCGGCGTCGAGCAGCTCGATGCGGAAGGGCGGCAGGCCGTCGACGAGGCGCACGTGCAGCTGGCTTCGGCCCTGCGAGATGACCTGCACGCTGCCGTCGGGCGCGGCGAAGCGGACGGGGTCGTTCTCGCCCTTGGTCTTCACGTCCCAGGGCAGGCGCTTCATGTCCGGCATGACCTGGTCGCTGACCGCGCGGTAGACGTTGCCCGCGGCGCCCGGCTTGCCCTTGCGCGGGCCGACCGTATACGGCCGCGCCCTGTCGACCTTCACGGCGCCGACGCCGTCGATGGACAGGGTGACGACCGAGGCGCCGGAGGTGCGCACGACGTCGCCGGCGCAGACCACTTCCAGCACCCGCGGGCGCGACACGGGCGCGCCGGCGCGGACGATCGAAACGTCGTCCGGCTTGCCCTGGATGCGGGTGACGACGCCGCTGCCCGCGCACTGGGCGGAGGCGGCGCCGGCGACGGCCATGAAGGCGGCGGCCAGCGGAAGAACGAGGGTGCGGACGCGCATATGCGGTCTCCTGGAGGTCAGTTCGTTACCGGCGCTTTAACACACATTTTGCCGTTCTGTGAATTTCCCGCGTGAATACAAAGGTTAGGAAACATCCATTTTCCCCTGACATTTCCGGTAACGCGGGTTTTTCGAGTTTACACTTTGGTGAGATTCCGCAAAGGTCGAACGGGGGCAAGCCCTTAGCTCTACCGTAGGCACGACCAACGCGCCCGCAATCGCGGGGGCGTGCAAGCGGTAGGGCAGGGCTTGCAGCGATTTGGGGGCGGCATGCGGCCAATTCTGACACTTTCGATCGCGTTCGGCGCGGCGCTGATGGCATCGACGGCCATGGCGCAGGCCCAGCCGCAGTCGTCCAACGATCCGACCGTGGCCCTGCCGCCTCCGCCGCCGCCGGAGTCGGAGCCCCTGGAGATCGATCGGCCGCAGCAGACCGCGCCGGCCGAGAGCCCGGCGCTCGGCATCGGGCTGCGCGGCGCCCGGTTCGCCGGCGCCAGGGCCTTGACCGAAGAACGCCTGCGGCCCGCCTGGGCGACCTACGTGGGCAAGGACGTCTCCCTCTCCGACCTGCGCGAGATCGCGCGCAAGGCCGAGCGCATCTACGCCGACGCGGGCTATCCCTTCGTCGTCGTCGCCGTGCAGCCGCAGGAGATCGTCGACGGCGTCGTGGAGTTCACGGTGGTGGAGGGCCGGATCAGCGACCTGACGGTGCTGGGGTCCGACCCCACCGCCCGTCGCCAGGCCACCGCCGCCTTCCAGCCGCTGATGGACAAGGAGACCCTGTCGGCCGAGGAGATGGAGCGGGCCTACGAACTGGCGCGGACCCTGCCCGGCCTGTCCATGTCCGGCGCCCTGCGCCGCGGCACCAAGCCCGGCGGCATGGACTTGGTGGTGCAGACGCGCCGCCGCGGCTGGCGCGGCTATCTCAACGCCAACAACCTGTTCTCCGAGCCGGTGGGCCCTTGGGGCGTGCTGGTCGGGGCGGACTTCTTCGGCGGCTCGGACTACGGCGACACGACGTCCGTCCAGCTGTACTCGACCACCGACTGGGGTGAGCAGAAGGTGCTGCGCCTGGCGCACAACCGGCGCCTGAACGGCCAGGGCACGACCCTGAACCTGTCCTACCTGCTGGCGGACGCCAACCCGGGCGACGTGGTGGCGGTGCTGGATCTGGCGACCGACGTGCAGGCGTTCCACGCCGACGTGGCGCATCCGATCGTGCTCCGCTCCAACTACTCGATGACGGCGTCGTTCGGCCTCGACTGGTCCGACCAGGAGACGACCATCTTCGACGGCTCGCCGGCGGCGACGGCCATCACCGAGGACAAGGTGCGGGTCGCCTCGATCCGGGCGGCGGGCCAATGGCGGGGCGACGCCAGGAACGCGCGCTGGGCGGTCGAACTGCGCCAGGGCCTCGACATCGGAGACGCCAGCGAGGTCGGCGACCCGCTGAACTCGCGCGCCTTCGGCCGGCCGCAGGCGCGAGTCCTGCGGGTCAGCACCGAGGGCGAGACCTGGGTCGGGCTGGGCTCGGACATGCGCCTGTACGGCCGCTTCGAAGGCCAGGTGGCGAGCGATCCCTTGCTGGCGCCCGAGGAGTTCAGCCTCGGCAACCTGTCGATCGGCCGCGGCTTCGATCCCGGCTCGGCGTTCGGGGACGACGCGGCCGCCTTCTCGGTGGAGGCGCGCTGGGGCCCGTATCCGGTGGGACGCTCGCAGTTCCGCGTGTCGCCCTTCGCCTTCTATGACGGGGTCTACTACGGCAACCAGGACGCCGAGTACGTGACCGTGGGCGCGCGGCCATCGCGCGAGCACTACGCTCATTCCGCCGGAGCGGGCCTCCGCTTCGAACAACCCGGGCGCGGCCGGCTGGACCTGACGTGGGCCGAGCCGCTGTCCGTCGCCACCGACCTGCCGGGCGCCGTCGAGCCCGACGGCCGGCTGCTCGTGAACCTGACGATGACTTGGGAAGATTTGGCCGAGCGCGCCTATCGGCGCGGCCGGCGTGGAGAAGGCCAGTGACCGTTCCCTCCCGCAACCGCGCCTCCAAGGCCCGCCTGCTGCGCCGCGGCGTCGGCGCCTCCGTGGCCACCCTGACCTGGGCGCTCGCGACCGCGGCCCTGGCGCTGCCCACCAACCCGACGGTGCATGATTTCGCCGGCGGCGGCACGGGCGCGACCTTCACCGGCGGCACGGGCACGCTGACGGTGAACCAGAGTTCCGACCGGGTGGTCATCGACTGGGACACCTTCGACATCGGCTCGACCGAGACGGTGACCTTCGTCCAGCCGACGACGACCTCGATCGCCTTCAACCGCATCGACCCGACCGCGTTCACGACCATCGACGGGTCGCTGACGGCCAACGGCTCGATCTGGCTGTTCTCCCCGGCCGGGATCATCTTCGGCAACAGCGCCCAGGTGAACGTCG
>DASPLM010000417.1:0-5042 GCA_035627575.1 Caulobacteraceae bacterium
GGCGTGTTTCTGGGCGCCATGTCGATCGGCAGCGAGCCCGCTGCGACGGTCTATGGCGGGCCCGACTCCGAGCGGAACATCGTCGGCGTGGTCCAGCGCATCGGCCCGGCCCAGTGGCGCCTGGTCCAGCCCTGGCCGATGCTCGAGAGCAACCTCGACCTGCTGGAGCTCGTGCCCGCGGGCTGACGACGGGCGCGGCCGCGGCTCCCGTCTAGCGCGGGCGCCGGGCCGCCCCTCACGGCGTGCGGCGGAGCACGATCTCGCGGCCGTTCTGGCGCACCGTCACCTCCGCGGCGGCGGACCCCGTCTCGGGGAACTCGAACGAGGCGCCGGTCAGGTCCGATTCGAAGCGCGTGGCGGAAAGCGCCCGCAGATCGACGGGCTCCTGGCCGACGATCTGAGCCTTCATCAGGCCGCCTTCGAGGAAGACCTTCATGGTCAACCCGCCACGGGCGTAGACGCCGACCACGCGGTCGAGCGCCGCGCGCGGCAGCCCCACCGCGATGGGGGCGGCATCCAGCGGATCGGCCGTCCGGACCCCGACCTCGCCCGAGCCCTCCCCGCGGGGAAAGAAGCGGACGCCCGAGACGGCGCCGTCCGCGCCCCGCTGTACGACGAGACGGTCGAAACCGTTCTGGTAGAGGAACTCGTCCGCGGCGATCGGAATCAGCACCGTCCGCGGACCCTGCCCCCGCTGGGCGGTCAGCTGACCGTCCACCACGCGAAGGGTGCGGGTAACGTCCGACGGGAAGCGGTACACGGCCTGGGCCGCCTGCAGGTCGGCCAGGGCCACTGGAACGGGGCGCGGGGCGGGGTAGGGGTCGCCCATGGCCATGGCCGCCAGGCGGCGGGCCACGGTGTCGGCCGTCTCGGGGCTGTTCGACGCGTCGTCGTTCTCCAGCACCACGACCGTGATGTCCGGCCCCGGCAAGTAGTACAGGGACGAGGCGAAGCCGAAGATAGCACCGTTGTGGCGTAGCGCCGGCCGGTTGCGCACCGTGCCAGCATAGATGCCGAAGCCGTAGCCGATGCCCGGGGCTGCGGCCGGCCCGCCCGGCGTGATCATCTGCCGGTACAGGTCGGCCTTGACGACACGGCCCCGGTGCAGGGCGCGGTTCCATTTGTGCAGGTCCTCGACGGTCGAGACCAGCGCCCCCGCGGCGTGGGGCTGGGTCATGCTCATCGGCTGCATGGGCGTGACCCGCTCGCCGTCGAAGGAGTAGCCGCCCGCCTGCATGGCCGTGAACCGCGGATCGTGGCCGTAGCCGGTGCGCCGCATCCCCAGGGGACGGAACAGGGCCTCCTCGAGATAGGCGTGCCAAGGCATGCCGCTGGCGGCCTCGATCACGGCGCCCACCAGCACGTAGCCCGAGTTGCTGTAGGTCCACCCGGCGCCGGGCGCGAAGTCCGGCGTCGCGTCGTCGAACACGTCGATCATCTGGGCGGTGGTGAGGTCCCGGCCGATCGAGGTCGCCATGTAGCCAGGCATATCGGTGTAGCTCTTCACGCCCGAGGTGTGGTTGAGCAGCTGCCGCACGGTGATGCGGTCACCGCCGGGATAGTCCGGCAGGTAGCGCGAAAGCGGGTCGTCCAGCTTCACCTTGCCGGCCTCGACCAGGGTCAGCAGGCCGGCGGCCGCGAACTGCTTGGTCACCGAGCCGATGCGGAGGACGGAATCGGGCCTCAGGGGCGTGTGGCGCTCGACGTCGGCCTCGCCGCGCGCGCCGCGGAACAGCACCGTGTCGCCCCGCGCCACCAGCACGGCCGCGCCCGGGCCCTCGGCGGGGTAGTTCCGCGCCAGCAGGTCCTCGGCGTAACGGCGCATATCGGCGTCGGCGGCGCGGGTCGCGGCGGCCGGCTGGGCCAGGACCGGGCCGGGCGCCAGGCCTCCGAGGCACAGCAGCAGGGTGAGCGGGAGCGTGGCGGGCTTCGTCATGGGGTTCCTCCGGCGACCGGCCGCCTCGGCGGCGGGTCTACTAAGCGTTTCGTAGTTGCGGGCAAAAAGGGGGCTCTTCATCGAACGGCGAGGCTCCGCAAGGTCCAGACGCGGCCGCGACGGTCCGCCTTCACGGCCACCTCGGCGCGCCCGCGGGGGCCGCTCATCTCGATGCGGATATCGGCGTCGCCGCTGGCCCGGTCCGCGCCGTGCGAGCGCAGGTTTCCGTTGAGCGGCCGCGGCGTCGGGACCGCGCCCTCGCCCAGCCGGGCGCGGACGTCGGGGTGGGCCGCGATCAGGGCCAGCAGGGCGCGGTCCTCGGCCGTGGCGCCGAAAACGGGCATGGGAGCGAGCGGGGCCAGCCTGGCCGTCATCGTCGGCAGCGGGGCGAGGCTCATCCGCGAGACCCCGTCGATCCACCGCCGGGCCTCGGCGTCGATTGGCCGGACCCGGCCGCCCTCGCGATAGACCTCGGTCAGCCTTCCCTGCGCGTCGATGCTGGCGCGGTAGAAGCGGGGCGTGTCCAGCCCGTTGGCCCGTATCTCCCGAAAGTCGCCGGGGCCGAGCGCGCCCTCGGTCGAAGCGCGCACCTCAAGGTCGGGCAGGCCCCCTCCCGTCATGACGACTTGGGCGAGCACCAGCACGCCGGCCGCGGACAGGGCGCCGAGGACCGACAGGGCGCCCCAGCGGCCGCGCGACGGCGGCGCCGTGAGCAGGCGGGCGATGCGCCGCAGCAGCGAACCGCCGCCGGCCGCCAGCACCAGTCGCGGACGCCGGTCGCACTCGAGCGCGGCCAGCGCCTCGGCCAGGGCGATGGCGTCGCCGCAGGCGGCCACGGCAAGGTCGTCGCAGGCGTGTTCGCGCTCCTGGCGGATCCGGCGGCCGAGCCACCACACGGCGGGATGGAAGAACAGAAGGGATTCGATCGCGCACTGGATCCCGTTCCACAGCCAGTCGCGCCGCGCGATGTGGGCCAGTTCGTGGGCCAGCAGGGCCTCCATCTGCTCCACCGGAGCACGGGCCAGCAGGGACAGGGGAAGCCAGATGACCGGCCGCGCGAGCCGGGCGGTGCAGGGCGCCGCCACCTCGGCCGAGAGCCGCACGGCCACCTCCCGGGCGATCCCCAGCGCCGCCCGCAACTCGCCGAGCCGGCGGAGCCAGCGCGGCGGCAAGGGTTCGAAGGGCGCGCGCTCCATGGCCCTCAGCGTGCGCAGGGCGCCCAGGTGGCGCGCCAGCATCAGCGCCGCCCCGGCCAGCCAGACCAGCACCAGGGCCATGGCCAGGGGCGAGGACTCCTGGACGAAGACGTCGGCCCGCGGGTCGATCCGCGGCGCCGTCATGGCGCCCAGCAGGCCGTCCTCGGCCTGACCGGCGGGATCGCCCCAGAAGCGCAGGAACTGCGCCGCCGGGGCCAGCAACATGGCCGCCAGGAAGGCCATGGCCACATCGTGCCTCAATCCCGCCGAGGCCCGCGCCAGGGCGCGGAGCGTCAGCGCCGCAGCGGCGGCCAGCAGGGCTCCCTGCCAGAGCGAATGGAGCAAGGCCGAGGCCAGGGCCGAGGCGAGACCGTACTGGGCGGCGGCGAAGTCCATCAGGGGGCCTGCCGCCTGGCCTTCGCCTCGGCGATCAGCCGCGAGATCTCGTCCAGGTCCTCGGCGCTCGCGATCTCGTCGTCCAGCGCCCGCTGCACCAGCGTCAGGGCCGAGCCGGAAAAGGCGCGGCGGACGAGGTCCTTCACCAGCGAGGCCTGCACGGCCGGTTCGGCCTGCAGCGGTCGGTAGGTGTGGCTGCGCTCGCTCTCGTCGCGGCTGACCAGGCCCTTGTCGGCCATGATGGTCAGCATCTTCAGGACTGTGGTGTAGGCGGTGTCCTTGGTCCGGGTGAGCACCGCGTGCACCTGCCGCACGGTCATGGGCGCCTTGCGGCCCCACAGCACGCGCAGGATGGCCAGTTCGCCTTCGGTGGGATTAGGGACGGCCATGGGGTCTCCTGCGGGTCTACGTCGAGGTTAGTACTAAGATGTTAGTAGAGTCCAGCCCACGCTTTCGTTCGGCGTGACCTTTCGGCTCCCGTCGAACCGGGCCACCCTTGTGTGACGAAACAGCCACACCCACATGGCTCACATCCGGGTGGGTCCGCTTCGTGCAAGGGACTCGCGCCGGGATTCCGCTTGTTCCAAGGGAAGCCATGAACCTCGAGATCTATTCCGACCGCGCCAAGCAGGCGATCCAGTCGGCCCAGTCGCTGGCGCTCGCGCGGCGCCACCAGCACTTCGCGCCCGAGCACCTGCTGAAGGTGCTGCTGGAGGAGCGTGACGGGCTGTCGCGCAACCTGATCAAGGAAGCCGGCGGCAAGCCCGACGTCGCGGTGCGCGAGACCGACACAGCCATGTCCAAGACCCCGTCCGTACAGGGCGGCTCGGGCCAGCTGTACCTCAAGCCCGACATGGCGCGCGTGTTCGCCGCCGCCGAGCAGGATTCCAAGAAGGCCGGCGACGCCTTCGTCACCACCGAGCGCCTGCTGATCGCGCTCGCCGACGCCGGCGGACCGGCGGCCGAGATCCTGAAGAAGGCCGGCGTCACCGTCGCCGGGCTGGAGGAGGCCGCCAGGAGCCTGCGCAAGGGCAAGACCGCCGACAGCGCCTCGGCCGAGGACGCCTATGACGCGCTGAAGCGCTACGCCCGCGACCTGACCCAGGCCGCGCGCGACGGCAAGATCGACCCGGTGATCGGCCGCGACGAGGAAATCCGCCGCACCATCCAGGTGCTGGCCCGCCGCACCAAGAACAACCCCGTCCTGATCGGCGAACCCGGCGTCGGCAAGACCGCCATCGTCGAGGGCCTGGCGCTGCGCATCGTCAACGGCGACGTGCCCGAGAGCCTCAAGGACAAGAAGCTGATGGGCCTCGACATGGGCTCGCTCATCGCCGGGGCGAAGTACCGCGGCGAGTTCGAGGAGCGGCTCAAGGCGGTGCTGAACGAGGTCACCCAGGCCGAGGGCTCGATCATCCTGTTCATCGACGAGATGCACACGCTGGTCGGGGCCGGCAAGTCCGAGGGCGCCATGGACGCCTCCAACCTCTTGAAGCCGGCCCTGGCGCGCGGCG
>DASPLM010000418.1:0-3441 GCA_035627575.1 Caulobacteraceae bacterium
GAGAAGACCCAGGTCTTCGTGGCCCACGAGGGCGACTACTACCGCACGCGCCTGACCCACAGCCTGGAGGTGGCCCAGATCGCCCGCTCGATGGCGCGCGCCATGGGGCTGGACGACGATCTCGCCGAGACGGTCGCCCTGGCCCACGACCTCGGCCACCCGCCGTTCGGCCATGCGGGCGAGGACGAGCTGGACCGGTGCATGGAGCCGTTCGGCGGCTTCGACCATAACGTGCAGACCTTTCGCGTCGTGACCGAGCTGGAGGAGCGCTACCCGCAGTTCAAGGGTCTCAATCTGAGCTGGGAGACGCTGGAAGGCGTCATCAAGCACAACGGCCCGGTGGCCCAGAAGCTGGACGAGCCGGCCTGGTCGCACGTGGCCGAGTACTACCTGCGGCAGGACCTGCGGCTGGACACCTTCGCTTCAGCCGAGGCCCAGGTCGCCGCCATCGCCGACGACATCGCCTACAACAACCACGACGTGGACGACGGGCTGCAGGCGGGCCTGTTCAGCGTGCCCGACCTGATGGAAGTCCCGCTCATCGGCCCGGTGCTGGTGCAGACCCGCGCCGACCTGCCGGACGTGGATGACCGCATGCTCCGCCTGGAAGCGGTGCGGCGCATGATCGGAGTCATGGTCGAGGACGTGCTCAGCGAGACCGACCGGCGCATGCGCGAGGCCGGGGTGCAAAGCCCCGAGGACGTGCGGCTGGCCGGCAAGACCCTGGTTCAGTTCTCGGCCCCGACGCTGGAATCCCTGGCGCGCCTGCGGAAGTTCCTGCACGAGCGGATGTATCGGCACTATCGCGTGAACCGCACCCGCAGCCAGGCGCGGCGCATCCTGCACGAGCTCTTCACCCTGTTCATGGCCGAGCCCGAGGTCCTGCCCACCGAGTGGTACGACAAGGCCCGCGGCGACGAGCAGGCGAGGGCGAGGGCCGTCTGCGACTACATCGCCGGCATGACCGACCGCTACGCCATCGAGGAGCACCGGCGGCTGTTCAAGCTGGAGATGGGGCATGAGGCCTAGGGCCGCTCTCCTTAGCTGGGGAGAACCCGCCGCCGCGCCGCCGCTATCCCTTTGGGGCGTTAACGTTCCGGTCTAAACTTCGCCCCGATCGCGCGCGATTCGGATCGCCCGTTTCCTCAGGTTTCGAAGCACCCATGTCCGACCACGACCGCGGCGCCTACACGCCGCCCACCGAAGAGCCCCTGGCGTTCGACGCGCGCGTGACGCGCACCCGCCGCCCCCTGCCCATGACGCTCATCGCCAGCGCCGTGGTGCTGGTGGTGCTGGTGGCCGCGGTGGTGCTGTTCTACCGGTCGGGCGTGCGCGGGGCCAACGAGCCGCCGCGGGTAGTGGGCGAGACCGTCGCCGAGCTGAAGACGCCGCCTGCCGAGGAAGCCCGCCCGATCGACCAGGCCGCGGGGCTCGAGGTCTATGTCGACGACGGTTCCGGCGCGCCCGTGGCCGCTCCGACCTTCGCCCCGCCGCCCGAGCAGCCCCAGCCTCGCCCGCAGCCGACCGCCCCGGTCGAGGTCGCCACCCTGCCGCCCGCGGCGGCCGCGCCGCCGGCCGCCATCCGCCCGTCCCAGCCCGCGCCGGCTCCGGTCCCCGCCAAGGCCGCGCCCGCGCCGACGCCGGCGCCCGCCAAGGCCGCGCCGGCCCCCATCCAGGTCGCCCAGGCGCCGGCCCCCGCCGCCGCCGGCGGGTCGGCCTCGGTCCAGATCGGCGCCTTCTCCTCCACGGCCATCGCCGACGCCGAGTTCGCCAAGGTGAAGGCGGCGTTCGCCTCCCAGACCGCCGGCCGCGGCAAGAAGGTCGAGGCGGTGGAGCGCAACGGCCAGACCCTGTACCGCACCCTGGTGACGGGCTTCTCCAAGGCCGACGCCCAGGCGTTCTGCGCGGCGCTGAAGGCGTCGGGCCGTTCCTGCCTGGTGAAGTAGCGGGCGAAAGGCCGGATCGTGAGCCACGCGTGCATCCTGGGCTGCTCCGGCCCCGTCCTGACCGACGAGGAAGCCGGGTTCTTCCGCGATGTGAGGCCGTGGGGCTTCATCCTCTTCCGCCGCAACGTCGAGACGCCCGACCAGGTGCGCCGGCTGGTGGATGCGCTTCGGGCCACGGTCAGGCGCGAGGACGCGCCGGTCCTGATCGACCAGGAGGGCGGCCGGGTGCAGCGCCTGCGCCCGCCGCACTGGCCCAAGTATCCGCCCGGCCGCGCCTACGGCCGGGCCACGAACGACCCCCTTGTCCGCCGCGGACTCGCGCGGCTGGGCGGACAGTTGCTGGCCCACGACCTGCGCGCGCTCGGCATCAACGTCGACTGCGTGCCGGTGCTGGACGTGCCCCAGCCCGGGGCTCACGACATCATCGGCGACCGCGCCTACGGCGAGGACCCGGCGACCATCGCCTCGCTGGGCCGCGCCGCCGCCGAGGGCCTGCTGGCCGGGGGCGTGCTGCCGGTGATCAAGCACATCCCCGGCCACGGCCGCTCCATGGCCGACAGCCACCTGGACCTGCCGGTGGTGGACGCGTCGCTGGAGGAGCTGGAACGGGTCGACTTCGCGCCGTTCCGCGCCAATTCCGACATGCCGGCGGCCATGACCGCCCACGTCATCTACACCGCCATCGATCGCAAGCGCCCGGCCACGACGTCGAAGAAGGCGCTGAAGGTGGTGCGCCGCTCGATCGGCTTCGACGGCCTGCTGATGACCGACGACCTGTCCATGCGGGCGCTCAGCGGCTCCTTCGAGGAGCGGGCCCGCGACGCGCTCGAGGCCGGGTGCGACGTGGTCCTGCACTGCAACGGCGACATGGCCGAGATGAAGGCGGTGGTCGCCGGCGCCGGCGCGCTGAAGGGCAAGGCGAAGCGTCGCGCCGAGGCCGCCCTGGCCCGCCTGCCGCGTGAGCCTGAGCCGCTGGACCTCGACTGGGCCCGCTCGCGCTTCGAGGAGGCGTTCGGCAATCAGGAAGCCGCCGCCGGGCCGAAGGTCGGCGAGGCATGACCGACGCCTTCCAGCCCAATCTCGACTTCGAGGCCGCGGACACCGCCGCGAGCGAGGGCGAGGCGCTGGTCGTCGACATCGAGGGCTACGAAGGGCCGCTGCACGTCCTGCTGGCCCTGGCGCGCACGCAGAAGGTGGACCTGCTGAAGCTCAGCATCACCCGGCTGGCCGAACAGTACCTCGCCTTCGTGCAGGAGGCGCGGCGCCAGCGCTTCTCGCTTGCCGCCGACTATCTCGTGATGGCCGCCTGGCTGGCCTACCTCAAGTCGCGCCTGCTGCTGCCGCGGCCCGAGCGCAAGGACGAGAAGGGCATGCCGGCCGAGGACATGGCCGCGGCGCTCGCCTTCCGCCTGATGAAGCTGGAGGCCATGCGCAAGGCGGTCGAGGACCTGAAGATGCAGCCGCAACTGAAGCGCGACGTCTTCACCCGCGGCGA
>DASPLM010000419.1:0-5273 GCA_035627575.1 Caulobacteraceae bacterium
GCCAAATCCGGAGAAGGAGCGCCAGCAGAGCCACGAGGACCGCGCCAAGCTTGACGGCCACTACGAATGCATCCTGTGCGCCTGCTGCTCGACCGCGTGCCCGAGCTATTGGTGGAACGCGGACCGCTTCCTCGGCCCGGCCATCCTCCTCCAGGCCTATCGCTGGCTCGCCGACAGCCGCGACGAGCGGACCGGCGAGCGCCTCGATCAACTCGAAGACCCCTTCCGCCTCTATCGCTGCCACACCATCATGAACTGCGCCAACGTCTGCCCCAAGGGCCTCAACCCGGCCAAGGCGATCGCCGAGACCAAGAAGATGCTGGCGGCCCGGGCGGGGTAGGCCGCCGACGCGCCGCGAACGATGGACGGGCGCGCCTCAAGCGGGGCGCGCCTGTTTCGATTCAGGGGCCATGCCGTCGCCGCGAGGCCGCTGATCGGAGTCCTCCCTGAACCTCCTTGGTGGAACTCTCGCGCCCTTAGGTCGGAAGGCTGTCAAGGATGGCCCGAAGGGCCACAAGCTCCGCTTGCGAGGCCGGAGGCCTCGTCCTTGACTGCCTTCCGACCGGGCGCACCATTCCATCAAGAGGATCAGGGACGGGTGTGTTCAGGATAGAGCGCGCTCTTCCCCTCTCCCTTGGGAGACGCAGCGAGCCCTTGCGCAGCAAGGGGAGCGGGAGAGGGTCCGGTGAAGGGCGGGGCGTCGCGCACGGCCTCGAACCCTCCCCCGAGTTCGCTACGCGACCTCGTCCCCTCCCAAGGGAGGGGGAAGAGAGTCGCGTTCCCATCAGCCCTGCGTCAGTCCATCTTCCGCCCATGATCCGCGTCCTCGCCGCCCTGCTCGTCCTCGCCGTCGCCCTGCCCGCTCAGGCGCAGCAACCCGCGCCCACGACGTCGACCCCGGTCCCCGCGCCCCCGCCGCCGCTGAAGGCGGACAAGGAACTCACCGCCGTGCTGGAGCGACTGCGCAGGGGCGAGGTGGACTCCACCCGCGCCGACCTCGACCGCCTGGCCAGGGCCGGCAAGCCGGGCGCCCGCGAGTTGCTGGACGGCTTCATCGCGCTCGGCATCGACGGCGGGCGGGGCGACTTCGCCAAGGCGTGCCGGCGCTGGGAGGAAGGCGCCGACCGCTCGGCCGAGGCGGCCCACTTCACCGCCGAGTGCTATCAGAACGGCTACGGCGGAGCGCCGAAGGACGCGGCCAGGGCGGCGGCGCTCTACACCCGCGCCGGCGAGGGCGGCTACGGCAAGTCGTGGTGCGCGCTCGGCAACCTGCACCGGCAGGGCCTGGGCGTATCCAAGGACCTCGGCAAGGCCGTCGCCCTGTGCCGCAAGGGCGCGGACCTCGGCGACCCGGACGCCCAGACCGACCTGGCCGGCTTCTACCTGCGCGGCGAGGGCGTGGCCAAGGACCCGGCGGCGGCGCGGAGCTGGTACGAGAAGGCGGCGATCACTGGCCAGAAGAACGCCGCCTTCCGGCTCGGCCAGATGGCCTGGACCGGCGAGGGCGCCGCCAGGGATCCGGCGGCGGCCCAGCGCTGGTTCAAGCTGGCCTACGACAACGGGCGGCGCGACGCGGCCGGGATGCTGGGCCGCGAGGCCTGGGCGCGCGCCGTGCCGACGGGCGGCGGGGTCAACCCGCGCGCGCTGGACGAGGCGATCGCCTGGCTGGAGCTGGCCACCGCGCTGAACCCGCCGCTGGAGGACCGCTCCGAACTGGAGAGCCTGCTGCAGCGCGCCCGCCTGGTCCGCGGCGATTGACCCGCCGCCTCAGGCTGCTAGACGACCCCGACACCTGACGCGGGACCGCCTTCCTTGGCCAAGATCACCTACATCGAGCACGACGGCACGACCCACACCGTGGACGTGAAGCCCGGCCTGTCGGTGATGGAGGGCGCGGTCCGCAACAACATCCCCGGCATCGACGCCGACTGCGGCGGCGCCTGCGCCTGCGCCACCTGCCACGTGCACGTGGACCCGGCCTGGTTCGAGAAGACCGGGGCGCCGTCGGTGATGGAGGAGAGCATGCTCGACTTCGCCGAGGGCGTCGGCGAGACCAGCCGCCTGTCGTGCCAGATCCGGGTGAGCGACGAGCTCGACGGGCTCGTGGTGCGGATGCCGGAAGACCAGCACTAGGGGCGTGGCGACGCCTCGTCCTTCGACAAGCTCAGGATGAGGCTACTTTGGAGGGCTGAGAAGGCAAAGCCGCCCGCGCCGCCGTCTCAGTCGTCCTCATCCTGAGCCTGTCGAAGGACGAGGACGCCGCGTCTCCCCGGCCGCCCATCCTGAACACACCACCCCCTGATCCTCTTGATGGAATGGTGCGCCTGGTCCGGCGGCAGTCAAGGATGGCCCGGAGGGCCACAAGCTCCGCTTGCGAGGCCGGAGGCCTCGTCCGTGACTGCCGCCGGACCGAAGGGCGCGAGAGTTCCACCAAGGAGGGTCAGGGGAAGAACCGATCCGGTGGAACTTCGGGTCGACCGCTTCGTCAGGCCCGCCGCACCAGTCGCAGCAGCAGCAGCAGCACGACCGCGCCGATGGTGGCGCCGATGATCGAGCCGACGATGCCGCCGCCGGGGAAGAGGCCCAGCATGCCGAGCAGCCAGCCGCCGATGAAGGCGCCGATAATGCCGACGACGATGTTGCCGACCAGGCCGAAGCCGTAGCCCTTGACGATCAGGCCGGCCAGCCAGCCGGCGATGGCGCCGATGAGCAGCCAGATCAGGATGGTTTCCAATGACATGATTTAAGTCTCCCGGAGCGGCCTTGCGCCGCCGCGGACAGGGAAAGGTCTCCCGCCCGCAACTAGAACACCCAAGCTTCGCCTTCGTTCAGTCAGCAGCCGTTCATCGAGAACGGCGTTCTAATTCGGCACAGTCGCGCCGAGGCGCGGCGGGCTGGAGGACGGGCAATGAAGATGCTTCGCACGATCGTGGTGGTCGCCATCCTGGCCTATGTGGCCTGGATCGCGATTCCGGGGGTGCAGACCTTCGTCACCAGCTACATCGCGCCGCCCGGCGCGGGCGCTCCGCCGCCGCCGGAGATGGCCGCCCAGGACCTGGCCCCGGCCGTCGAGGCCGCGCCCCAGGCCGAGGCCACCGCCAGCGGCGTGGCCGAGGGCAACATCCCCAAGATCGGCCTGTGGGCCGCCGCCGTCGGCCTCTATCTGGTCGCCGCCCTGCTGTTCGCCGGCAACAACCCGCGCGCCTTCCTGGCCTACCTGTTCGCCTTCGGAGCCGACGTGGTGCTGATGATGCTGAGCCGGCCGGACTTCGCCGTCGACGCCCGCACCCGCATGGTCGAGGCCATGCCCGACCTGCGCATGGCGGTAATCATCGGGCTGGGCGTGGTGGGTCTGCTGATCCTGGCGCTGGCGGGCCGCGGCGGCGGACGGCCCCGGCACGCCTAGGCGTCCCCCTTCGCCTTGGAGCGAGGGCGGGCAGGTTCCGTTCTCCCCTGCCCCTTCCCATGTTGACGCACGGGCGCCCGGCGATAGGGTGCGCGCGCTTTCACTCCAGGATCAGACGATGGCCGAACAGACCGCTCCCTCCGCCGCCTACGACGTGGTGATCATCGGCGGGGGCCCGGGCGGCTACAACGCCGCCATCCGTGCGGGGCAGCTGGGCCTCAAGGTCGCCTGCGTGGAGATGCGCGAGACCCTGGGCGGCACCTGCCTCAACGTCGGCTGCATGCCGTCCAAGGCCCTGCTGCACGCTTCGGAGCTGTTCGAGCAGGCCGGCAAGGACTTCGCCTCCATCGGCATCGAGGTCTCCCCGACCCTGAACCTGGGACAGATGATGAAGTCCAAGGCCGACAGCGTCGGGGCCCTGACCAAGGGCATCGAGTTCCTGTTCAAGAAGAACAAGGTCGACTGGCTCAAGGGGCGCGGCCGCATCGCCGCGCCGGGGCAGGTCGAGGTCACCGCGGCCGACGGCGGCACGACGGTCGTCGCGGCCAGGAACATCGTCATCGCCACCGGCTCGGAGCCGACCGCCCTGCCGGGCGTCGCCTTCGACGGGGTGAAGGTGGTGGACTCGACCGGCGCCCTGTCCCTGCCGGAGGTGCCGAAGCGCCTGGTGGTGGTCGGCGCCGGGATCATCGGCCTGGAGCTCGGCTCCGTGTGGCGCCGCCTGGGCGCCGAGGTGACGGTGATCGAGTACCTCGACCGCATCACGCCGGGCATGGACGCCGAACTGGCCACGGCTTTCCAGCGGTCCCTGACCAAGCAGGGCATGAAGTTCAGGCTGGGGGCCAAGGTCACCGCGGCCCAGGCGTCCGAGACCGGCGTGACCCTCACCGTCGAGCCGGCCAAGGGCGGTGAGGCCGAGCAGATCCAGGGCGACGTGGTGCTGGTCGCCATCGGCCGCCGCCCCTACACCGACGGCGTGGGCCTGGAGACCGTCGGCGTCGAGCCGGACAAGCGCGGCTTCATCACGGTGGACCACTTCCGCACCTCGGCCGAGGGCGTCTGGGCCATCGGCGACGCCATTCACGGCCCGATGCTGGCGCACAAGGCCGAGGAAGACGCGGTCGCCTGCATCGAACTGATCGCCGGCAAGGCCGGGCACGTGGACTACAACCTGGTGCCGAGCGTGGTCTACACCTGGCCGGAGGTCGCCTGGGTCGGCAAGACCGAGGACGAGCTGAAGGCCGCCGGGGTCGCCTACAAGGCCGGAAAGTTCCCCTTCACCGCCAACAGCCGCGCCAAGATCAACCACGAGACCGAGGGCCTGGTGAAGGTCCTTGCGGACGCGACCACCGACCGCCTGCTGGGCGTGCACATCCTGGGACCGCAGGCCGGCGAGATGATCGGCGAGGCCTGCATCGCCATGGCCTTCGGCGGCGCCTCGGAAGACATCGCCCGCACCTGCCATCCGCACCCGACCCGCTCGGAAGCCGTCCGCCAGGCGGCCATGAGCGTCGAAGGCTGGACGATGCAGGCGTGAGCGGCGCCGGCGTGACCTCGTACAAGCGCCTGTTCTCGAAGGCGCTGGAGTCGGCGCCCGGCCGCCTGCATGTGGCGGCCCACAGCCACCACCTGTGGCCCGACGCCACCCTGGACGCGCAAGTCGCGGCGTGGATGGACGGGGTGCGCCTGGCCGACCGCAAGTGGGACAAGGTGTTCGGCGAGGTCTACCCGGCCGCCCAGGCCAACGTGGCCGCCGAACTCGGGCTGCCGGACCCCGGGACCATCGCGTTTTCGCCCAACACCCACGAGCTGCTCGTGCGGCTGTTTTCCGCCAGGGGCGGGTCCAGGCCGTTGCGGGTGCTGTCGA
>DASPLM010000420.1:0-14490 GCA_035627575.1 Caulobacteraceae bacterium
CGGCGCAGTTCACCGCCGTGCCGGTCAGGACCTGGTGCTGGCTGACCAGACGCTTCGCCGCGGTGTCGTAGTGCAGGATAGTGCAGCCGCCGGGGAGGGGGAGGCCGTCCGGGTCCAGGTCGTAGGCCAGCGCCGGATCCAGCCTGGCCGGTCCCGAGCGGCCGAGGCCGGGCAGGCGCAGGCCCTTCGCGTCGCCGGCTTCCGTCTCCAGTTGCCGCGCCACGCCGAGCGGGCCGTAGTTGCGGTCCGTGTGCTTCAGCTCGTGGTTGCGGACCAGGATCACCCGCGACCCGCCGGCGGCGAAGCAGCCCATGCCGTCGGCCTTGTGCGGCGTCAGCAGACCGTCGCTCATGGTCTCGCCGGCCTGGCTGACCACCCGGTAGGAGAACCCCTCGGGCAGGTCGAACAGACCGAACGGGTCGGGCTTCAGCGGCCCATAGCCGTGCACCTCGTTGCGATAGGTCTCGGTCGCCGGGTCCTGGGCGTGGGCGAGGCGCGCATAACCGCCGAAGGCCGCGCCCGCCGCAGCGGTCGCGAGGAAGTTGCGGCGTGACAAGGACATGCTGGCTGGCTCCCGACAGGGGCGCTTCTTAGAGCCTCGCCGTGAAATCTGCATCACCGAACTATGAATTCACGATGTCGCACGCGGTATTTTCATACCGTATCGGAAACACTACATATTTTCCGTGACTTGACCCCGTGCGCGCGCCACAACGACCGTTGACGGGAGCCGGTCGCTCCTGTAGTGAGCCGCCTTCCGCGAAACGGCCCGCCCGTTCCGACATCCAGGAATTCGAACCATGCTGAAATCGACCACGGCTTCGCTGAAGCCCGCGGACGTCGAGAAGAAGTGGATCGTGATCGACGCCGAGAACGCCGTGGTCGGCCGCCTCGCCTCGTTCATCGCCATGCGTCTTCGCGGCAAGCACCGCCCCGACTATACGCCTCACGTCGACTGCGGCGACTACGTCGTCGTCATCAATGCGGACAAGGTGAAGTTCACCGGCCGCAAGCTCGACCAGAAGGTCTACTACCGCCACACCGGCCACCCGGGCGGCATCAAGGAACGCACGGCCAGCCAGGTGCTGAACGGCCGCTTCCCCGAGCGCGTGCTCGAGAAGGCCGTGGAGCGCATGCTGCCGAAGGAAAGCCCGCTGGCCCGCAAGCAGATGACGCACCTGCGCATCTTCAACGGCGCCGAGCATGCCCACGCCGCTCAGAACCCCGAAGTCATCGATTTCGCCTCGATGAACTCCAAGAACATCCGGAGCGCCTGATCATGACCGATATCCAAGCTCCGGAAGCCGCCACCGGCTTCGACGCCCTGAAGGGCATGGGCACGACCGCGTCGGAAGACGCGCCCGTGCATGTCCAGAAGCTGGACTCGCTGGGCCGCGCCTACGCGACCGGCAAGCGGAAGAACGCCATCGCGCGCGTCTGGATCAAGCCGGGCTCCGGCAAGATCACGATCAACGATCGCGACCAGGAAACCTACTTCGCCCGTCCGGTGCTGCGCATGATGATCGCGCAGCCGCTGACCATCACCGACCGTCTGACCCAGTTCGACGTGATCGCCACGGTCGAAGGCTCGGGCCTGTCGGGCCAGGCCGGCGCCATCCGCCACGCCATTTCCAAGGCCCTGACCTACTACGAGCCGGGCCTGCGCCCGGCCCTGAAGGCCGAAGGCTTCCTGACCCGCGACCCGCGCGTCGTCGAGCGCAAGAAGTACGGCCGCGCGAAAGCCCGTCGTAGCTTCCAGTTCTCGAAGCGCTAAGACGCGGTCAAACGACTACGCATCCAGCGGGCGCTTCGGGAAACCGGAGCGCCCGTTTTGCTTTCGGCGCCGTTGTGGGCCCGCCTCGTCCTTCGACAGGCTCAGGATGAGGCTACTTTGGAAGGGATGAGCCGCTGCGACGCTCGCAGTAGAAGCCCTCATCCTGAGCCTGTCGAAGGACGAGGGCTTCCCACCATGACGGCAAAGGTCTTCATCGATGGCGAGGCCGGCACGACCGGCCTGCAGATCCGTGAGCGGCTGGCCGGCCGCACGGACATCGAACTGCTGTCCATCGACCCCGCACGCCGCAAGGACGTCGGGGCTCGGGCCGAGCTGCTGAACGCCGCCGACGCGGTGATCCTGTGCCTGCCGGACGACGCCTCGCGCGAGGCCGTGTCGCTGATCGAGAACGACACCACGCGCGTGATCGACGCCTCCACCGCCTTTCGCACCGCGCCCGGCTGGACCTACGGCTTTCCGGAGATGGGGCAGGGGCGCCAGCGCGCCGCCATCGCCGCCTCGACCCGGGTGTCGAACCCCGGCTGCTACCCGACCGGCTTCATCGGCCTCGTGCGGCCCCTGGTCGATGCGGGGCTGATCCCCGCCGACTGGCCGGTCACCGTCAACGCGGTCAGCGGCTACTCCGGCGGCGGCAAGGCCATGATCGCGGAGTTCGAGGACCAGGCCGCGCCGAACCACACGCGCGACGCCTTCCGCATCTACGCCACCGGCCTGGCTCACAAGCACGTAGACGAGATGCGCCGGCACACGGGCCTGACCCGCCCGCCGCTGTTCGCGCCCGCCGTCGGCCGATACGCCCAGGGCATGATCGTGGAGGTCCCGCTGCAGCTGGCGGCCATGCCGAACCGCCCGGCCCTGGCCGACCTGCAGGCCGCGCTGGAGGCCGCCTACGCGGACGAGCGCTTCGTCGAGGTCGCCTCCCGCGAAGAGGCCGCCGCCACCAGGGGGCTCGCGCCAGAAGGCCTGAACGGCACGAACCGCATGAAGCTGTACGTCTTCGGCGACGATGCCGCCGGCCAGGCCCGCCTCGTCGCCCTGCTCGACAACCTGGGCAAGGGGGCGTCCGGCGCCGCGGTGCAGAACCTCAACATCATGCTGGGCCTGGACGAAACCGCGGGGCTGTAGCCGCGGAGTCCTTCTCTCTGAAGAGAGACGGAGTGTCCGCGTGTAATCTCTTCGCGTCTGCCTATGTATGGAAGGCCATGATGCAGATGATCACGTCGCCCCGTCTTGCCCGCCGCGGCTTCCTGCTGGGCTCCGTCGGGCTCCTGGCCTCGGCCTGCAGCCAGCCTGCGGCCGCCGCGAAGACGCCCGATCCCAACGACGCGCGCTACGCCAACTCCCCCTGGCGCAAGGTCACCGACGCCCAGTGGAAGCAGCGCCTGTCCGCGGCCTCGTACCGGACCCTGCGCCACGAGGCGACCGAGCGCGCCTTCACCAGCCCGCTGAACAAGGAGAAGCGGCGCGGGACCTTTGTCTGCGCGGGGTGCGAACTGCCGCTGTTCCGCAGCCAGGACAAGTTCGATAGCGGCACCGGCTGGCCCAGCTTCTCCCGCGTGCTGCCGGGCGCCGTCGGGACCAAGCCGGACCTGCTGCTGTTCCAGCCGCGCACCGAGTACCACTGCGCCCGCTGCCTCGGCCACCAGGGGCACATCTTCCACAACGAAGGCATCAGTCCGACCGAGGTCCGCTACTGCAACAACGGCGTGGCCCTGAAGTTCAGGCCGGCCTGACACCGTGTCCCCAGCGCTCCGCGCCGGGGGAGACGGGACAGTTCCTAACTCTTCACCTTCACGTATTCCCCCGGCGCATCGCCCAGCGGCTTCAGCGGGCCGGTCATGGGATCGCGCGCCGGAACCATGGGGCCGGACTTCTCCGCCAGCCACGCCTTCCAGTGCGGCCACCAGCTGCCGGGATGCTCGACCGCGCCGGCCATCCACTCGTCGAAGGTCTCGGGCAGGGCGTCGTTGGTCCAGTGGTTGTACTTCTTCGCGTCGGGGTGGTTCACCACGCCGGCGATGTGGCCCGAGCCCGCCAGGGTGAAGGTCACCGGGCCGCCGAACAGGCGTGCGGACCTGTACACCGAGCGGGAGGGCGCGATGTGGTCTTCCTTAGAGGCCTGGAAGTAGAGCGGGACCTGCACGTCCTTCAGGTTCACGCGCACGCCGTCCAGCTCCATCTCGCCCTTCGACAGCTGGTTCTTGCCGTAGAGGCCGCGCAGGTAGGACAGGTGCAGCGCCTTGGGCATGCGCGTCTGGTCCGAGTTCCAGTACAGCAGGTCGAAGGCCGCGGGTTCCTTGCCCAGCAGGTAGTTGTTCACGAAGAAGGACCAGACGAGGTCGTTGGCGCGGAGCGCATTGAAGGTGTCGGCCATGGCCGCGCCCGGCAGCACGCCGCCCGCCTCGTCCATCCGCTTCTCCAGTTCGCCGAGCCAGGCTTCGTCGGTGAACAGCAGCAGGTCGCCGGCTTCCGAGAAGTCGTGCTGGGCCGCGAAGAAGGTGGTCGAGTTGATGCGGTCTTCCTTGCTGGCCGCCATGTGGGCCAGGGCCGCCCCCATCAGGGTGCCGCCGATGCAGTAACCGACGGTGTTCACCCGATCGACGCCGCACTGCTCCATCGCCTTCTCGGTGGCGCGGTAGTAGCCCTCGCGCAGATAGTCCTTGAAGTCGTAGTCCTTCAGGCTGGCGTCCGGGTTCACCCAGCTGACGATGAACACGGTGAAGCCCTGGCCGGTCAGCCAGCGGATCATCGAGTTCTCGGGGCGAAGGTCGAGGATGTAGTACTTGTTGATCCACGGCGGGAAGATGACGAGCGGGATCTCGTGCACCTGCTCGGTCACGGGCGTGAACTGCAGCAGTTCGAACAGGGTGTCGCGCCACACCACCTTGCCCGGCGCCGTGGCGACGTTCTCGCCCACCTTGAAGCGTTCGTAATCCGTCTGGCTGATGGCCAGCTGCCCGCCGCCGCGCTCGATGTCGGCGGCGAACTGCTCCATGCCCTTCACCAGGCTCTCGCCGCCCGTCTCCATCATCTGCCGCAGGGCGACGGGGTTGGACGCCAGGAAGTTCGACGGCGAGAAGGCGTCGGTCAGCATCTTCATGAAGAACTCGGCCCGGCGCTTGGTGCGCGGGTCGACGTCCTCGACGCTGGACATCAACGAGTTCAGCCAGTCCGACGTCAGCAGGTAGGACTGCTTCATGGTGTCGAACACCGGATTGTCCGACCACTCCGGCGCATTGAAGCGCTTGTCGCCCTTGGGCGGGGTCACGGCGGGCGCGGCGTCCTCGCCCGCGGCCCGGCGGGCGGCCTGGGTCCACAGGTCCATGTAGCGGCTGAAGAGGTCTGCCTGGGCCTTGAACAGCCTGTCCGGGTGGCTCGCCAGCTTGGTCATCACCTCGGTCATGGCCGGGGCGACGTGGAAAGGGTCGGGCGACAGGGCGCCGGGGCGGTCGGCGTTGCGCAGCGCCGCCTCGGCGATCGCGCCCTGGGCCGTGAGGGAGGCGCGCGCGAGGTTGATCGACAGCTTCTCCAGCGCCTCGCGCTGGGCGGGGTCGATCAGGTGCATCTCGTAGGCCGCGTCGGCGACGGCCGCGACCTGCTCGTTGGGCGCCGTCGCCGCGGCCTCGGCTTTCGGGCCGGGCGCGGCGTCAGGCTTCGGCGAGGGAGCCGCCGCCTTCGGTTTCGGCGCCGCCTTGCGTTTGGGCGCGGCGGATTTCACGCCGGCCGCCTTCGTCCTGCCCCTGGTCCCGCCGCTGTCCGCCATGCCGTTCTCCCGTGGGGCCGCCCTTCCGCCCGCGTCCTTCATAGCCTATGACCGGCGGTGAACAGAAACGGCCTGCGCGTCCATTTGATGACTCCCTTCCGGTTGAACAAGCCGTTCTTGGCCGCCGCCCTCCTGGCGGGGACCCTGGCGCTGGGCGGATGCCTGGCTCACGACCCGTTCGACGCGCCGATCGACCAGGGCTCGGCCGCCGCCGAGCGCGTGGACGCCGCGGCGGCGCGCAACCGGCCGTACCCGCGATGGTCGCAGTTCCCGTCGGCGCCGACCAATGTGCCCCAGCCCTCCCAGTTCGCCGCGCGGGTCCAGGACGTCGAGGCCGCCGAGGCCGAGCTGGTCCGCGCCGCCGCCGGCCTCGAGTGGACCCTCTCGGGCACGGAGGAATGGGCGGCCGCCGCCCGCGCCCTGGTCGACCCCGACCTGGCGGCGCCGGTCTCGGCCCAGGAGGCGGCCGACACCGAAGCCTTCGCCCGGGCGCAGCGCGAACGCGCCAACCCGCCGCCTCCGGCGAAGTAGGCCGAACCATCCGATCACCTTGCTGCGACCGGAACGGTCGCAGGTCCGAATCATAAGAAGCTGCGACCTCAGGAGACCCCCATGTCCGACACGACTCCCACCCGCCTGGATCGCGCGCTCGCGCTGGAAGCCGTCCGTGTCACCGAGGCCGCCGCCATCGCCGCCGCCAAGCTGGCGGGCCGGGGCGACGAGAAGGCCGCCGACCAGGTGGCGGTGGACGCCATGCGCACGGCGCTGAACCTGCTGGCCATCGACGGCCGCATCGTCATCGGCGAGGGCGAGCGCGACGAGGCCCCGATGCTCTACATCGGGGAGAAGGTCGGCACGGGCGACGGCCCGCGCGTGGACATCGCGCTGGATCCGCTGGAAGGCACCACCCTGACCGCCAAGGCCATGGCCAACGCGCTGGCCGTCATGGCCTTCGCCCCCGAAGGCGGCATGCTGCACGCCCCCGACACCTACATGGACAAGATCGCCATCGGCCCGGGCTATCCCGAGGGCGTGGTCGACCTCGACGCGGACGCCGGCGAGAACGCGCTGAACCTGGCGCGCGCCAAGGGCGTGGACATCTCCGAGATCACCGCCTGCGTGCTGGACCGTCCGCGCCATGCCGAGATCATCGCGGGCCTGCGCAAGGTCGGCGCGAAGGTGCAGCTGATCACCGACGGCGACGTGGCCGGCGTCATCCACACGACCGAGCCTGACACCGGCATCGACATCTACCTCGGTCAGGGCGGCGCTCCCGAGGGCGTGCTGGCCTGCGCGGCGCTCCGCGCCGTGGGCGGCCAGTTCCAGGGCCGGCTCGTCTTCCGCAACGACGACGAGCGGGCCCGCGCCGAGCGCATCGGCCTGACCGACTTCGACCGCAAGTACACCCTGCGCGAGATCGTCCGGCACGAGGCCATCTTCGTCGCCACCGGCGTCACCCGCGGCGCCATGCTGGACGGCGTGCGCTACGAGCGCGGCTACGTCACCACCCACTCGCTGGTGATGAGTTCCTCCAGCGGCACCGTGCGCAACATCCGCATGCGCAGGCCCGTGCAGGGTGGCTGACGGCGCGGGCCAGATCGGCTTTCTGGGCGTCGGCCGCTCAGTCAGCGGCCGCCGCTGGCGCGAGCGTCCGGCCGACGCCGGGCTGGTGCTGGCCCACCAGCGGGCGCTCGGCCTGAGCGAGCCGCTGGCCCGGGCGCTGGCCGCACGCGGCGTCGCCCTGGCCCAGGGCGAGGCCTACCTGAATCCGACGCTGAAGGCGCTCTTCCCGGACCCGTCCAGCTTCCTGGATATGGACCGGGCGGCCGAGGCGATCCTCGATGCGCTCGAGCAGCGCACGCCCGCCTACGTCTTCGCCGACTACGACGTGGACGGCGCCACCAGCGCGGCCCAGCTGGTGCGCTGGTTCCGCGCCATGGGCGCCGAGCTGCCGATCTATGTCCCCGACCGCATCGCCGAGGGCTATGGACCCAGTCCGGCCGCCTTCGACCGCATGAAGGCGGCCGGCGCCGAGCTGGTCATCACCGTCGACTGCGGCGCGGCCGCCTACGACGCCATCGCACACGCCGGCTCGATCGGGCTGAAGGTGGTGGTGATCGATCACCACATCATGCGCGAGGACCCGCCGGCCTGCGCCGCCGTGGTCAATCCCAACCGCCCGGGCTGTCCGTCCGGACAGGGGGTGCTGGCGGCCGCGGGCGTGACCTTCGTTCTCCTCGCGGCTCTGAACCGCGAGGCGCGCAAGCGGGGACTGTTCGCCGACCGGGCCGAGCCGGACATCCGCCGCTACCTCGACCTGGCGGCGCTCGGCGCCGTCTGCGACGTCACCGCGCTCACGGGCTTCAACCGGGCGCTGGCGGCCCAGGGCTTCAAGGTGATGTCGCGCTGGGAGAACCCGGGCCTCGCGGCCCTGATCCAGACGGCCGGCGCCAAGGGCCCGGCCAGCGCCTTCTCCGCGGGCTTCATCCTTGGTCCGCGCATCAACGCCGGCGGTCGGATCGGCCGCGCCGACCTGGGCGCCCGCCTGCTCTCGACGGACGATCCGGAGGAGGCCCGCGCCATCGCGGCCGAGCTCGACGCGCTCAACGCCACCCGCAAGGACGTGGAGCGCGAGGTTACCGACGCCGCCATCCTGGCCGTCGAACGCGACTCCAACTTCGATCCCGACTCGCCCGTGGTGGTGGCGGCCGGGGAGGGGTGGCACCCGGGGGTCATCGGCATCGTCGCCGGGCGCCTGCGCGAACGCTGGCGCAAGCCGGTCATCGTCATCGGCGTCGATCCGGTCAATGACATCGGCAAGGGCTCGGGCCGCTCGCAGCCCGGCGTCAACCTCGGCCGGGCGGTGCAGGCGGCGTGGGAGCAGGGACTGCTGCTGTCCGGCGGCGGCCACGCCATGGCCGCGGGCCTGTCGATCCGCCCCCGCGATGTGCCCGAGCTGCGCGCCTTCCTGGAGGAGCGGCTGCGCGACGAGCAGGCCGACGCCTCGGCGCAGGACTGCGTCGAGATCGACGCCGTCGTGACCTGCCGAGGCGCCGACCGGGCCCTCTGGGAAGCCTTCGAGCGGCTCTCGCCGTACGGACCGGGGGCGCCGGAACCGGTTTTCGCGGTTGCAGGCGCGCGAATCCAGCAGGCCCAGGCGCTGAACGGCGGCCACGTCCGCTGCCAGCTTGTGGCCGAGGACGGCGCCCGCCTGAAGGCCATCGCCTGGCGCTGCGCCGACGCCGAACTGGGCAAACGCCTGCTCTCGGCGGACAGTTCGCTCCACATCGCCGGCCGCCTGAAGGCCGACGACTGGAACGGCCGCCAGGGCGTGCAGATCGAGATCGAGGACGCGGCCGACCCGCGACAGTGCGCATGACCGTCCGTATGAGCTGGCCCGCCGTCCCTGCGGCCGAGACCTATCGAGTGACCGTGCGCGAGGACACCGGCTCGGTCGTGATCTGGACCGGGCGCGAAACCCATCTCGACGTGGAACCGGGAGAGTACCGCGTTCAGGCGCTGGTCGGCGGCCGCTTCGAGACGATCCGCCCCTACCAGCAGGTCGACGCGGACATGGAGATGCAGGAGCCGGCGGGGCCGATGTTCAAGGCGCTGCTGCAGGGGCTGCTGACCGGCAAGGTCAAGACGCCCCTGGACGGCCTGACCACGGTGGCCGGCGAGCGCGCCCTCCGCGAGGCCGACTGGGCCGCCTCGCATATCCTCGGGGCCCAAGCCGAGCGCAAGCCGCTGCACTGGGACGTCCTGCGCCGGCTCGAGCCCGGCGACGGCCTGTTCCGCGACGTCTACGCCCTGCTGTCGTTCTTCATGGAAGGCGACGCCGTGTTCAGGGCGCTCGCGCGAGAACAGAAGGCGGGCGTCGAGGCCCGGGCCGCCGACCTGACGGCCGTGCTGGATCGGGTCGAGGTCGCCCTGCCTTCGGGGGCCCATGCGATGAACCGCGGTCGCGTCGCCAGCCTGTTCTCGCGCGCCGAGGCGGCTCCGCTCTTCGCCGAGGCGTCGTTCAAGACCTATTTCGACAATGGCGCGCATACCTATTTCGCCGAGGTGGCGCCGGCCCGGGTTCCCGCGCTCGATGTCGATATCCCGGCGCCGGGCGAAGACGGCGTCACCCTGGTCCTGTCCGTCGACCCACGCTTCCTGCGCTTCTACGCACCCTACTGGTTCAACCTCGCGCCTTTCCTGGCGCGGGACGGCTATCGGTTTCTGTTCCTGGTGATCGGCGAGGGGGCGGAGCAGGCCATCTCCGAATCGCGCGACCTGCTGAACCACATGATCCGCTACCGCGGCCTCACGCCGGTCGAACCGGTCACCTTCGTCCCGGTGTCCATCCCGGAGGGGATCGGAGAGATCAAGACCTTCTACGCCTGCGCCCGCTTCCTCCATGCCTCGGAGATCGTCGATCAGACTGGACGGCCGATCCTGATCATCGACGCCGACATGGTCATGAAGGAGCCGCTGGGGCCGATGCTGTCCGCCCTGGCCGAGCATGACTTCGGGCGCCCGTGTTCGGCGGGATCCTCCGTCCTGTCCCCGTGGCGGCGAGAGGTGGCGAACACGGTGTTCGTGAACGCGACCGATGGGGCGCGGCGGGTGCTGGACCGCGCGACCTCCTACGCCTTGGCGGGACTGCCCGCGACCAAGAGCTGGATGCTGGACCAGAACGCGCTCAGCTACGCCACCGAAGACGTGGACGCGCGCTGTTTCGACATCAGCGGGATCAGCCGGCCGCTGTTCCAGGAGCGCCATCGCAGCATGTTCGAGCGGATCTTCTAGGCGAAACGGCTTCGCTCAAGCGCGAGAACGTCGTGCGGTGAAGTTCGATGAAAAAGTCTGTTTTGAGTGGGTTGCGCGCCGCGGAATCGGCGGCTATATCCCCGGCCTCGCGACGCGGTCCCTTCGTCTATCGGTTAGGACGTCAGGTTTTCAACCTGAAAAGAGGGGTTCGACTCCCCTAGGGACTGCCAATCGCGCCGGGCGGAAATCGCCCCAGCAGGGAATTTTTCCCGCCCCCCTCTCACAAAAAAATAACCATGATATATACTCCCGCTTTCCGTCCGCGGGGGCGACGGGTCATAGGGCTGGGCTGAGGCTGTGGGGTACGACTTCGAAGGCGCCGTCGATTCGCACGACGAGGCGGTGCGGATCAGTGGGCGGATAAAGTGGTTCGATCCCGGTAAGGGGTACGGGTTCATCGTCCCGGACGAACCGGACAAGACAGGCCTCAAGGACGTCCTGCTGCACATCACCAGCCTGCGCGATTCGGGCCGCGAGAGTGCGATCGAGGGCGCCACCATCGTGTGCGACGTGATCCGGCGTCCGAAGGGCTGGCAGGTCGCCGGCATCATCGATCTCGACGAGACCTCGGCCTCCCCGCCGGCGGAGCGCCGCGGTTACGACACCCTGCGGCGCGAGCGGAGCGACTTCGGCATGGCGCGGCCGCGGGCTCATGCGGCCCCGATCCAGGCCTCCGGCCCCCTCGAGCGGGCGAAGGTGAAGTGGTTCAACCGCACCAAGGGCTACGGCTTCGTCGTGCGCGAGAGCGAAAGCGGGGACATCTTCGTCCACGTCGAGGTCCTGCACCGTTGCGGACTTGACGACCTGCAGCCGGGAGACGACGTCATGGTCCGGTTCGCGGACGGCCCCAAGGGGCTGGTCGTGGCGGAGATCCAACCGGGCTGAGCGCCCGCTACGCGTCCAGGTGCACCATGCGTTTCCCGTCTCGTCGGACCCTGTTCAGCGGTGTCGCGGCGCTGCTCGTCCTGGCGGGCTGCGCCGGGGGCGGCAAGGCTGGCGCTGACGCCGCCCTCGAACCGCTCGAGGTGGTCACGAAGCAAGGCGTCCGCGCCTTCCAGGTCGAGATCGCCGACACCGAGGAAGAACGCGCGCAGGGTCTCATGAACCGCGAAAGCCTGCCGCGAGACCGGGGAATGCTGTTCCAGTTCCCCGACAGCGGCGAACGAAGCTTCTGGATGAAGAACACCTACATCCCGCTGGATATCATCTACATCGCCGCTGATGGCCGCATCGTCTCCATCGCCCGTCAGACCACGCCGTTCTCCGAAAGCCCGGTCCCATCCTACGGCGCCGCCAAGGGCGTGCTGGAGATCAACGGCGGACAGGCGGCGGAACTGGGCATCGAGCCCGGCGATCAGGTGCGCCACCCATTCTTCGGGACGCGCTGAGGCTTCTCGTTGCGACGCAACGGCTTGCGTGGCAAAGAGGCGCCTCGCCGGAAGGACGGGGCGTAGCGCAGCCTGGTAGCGCATCTGCTTTGGGAGCAGAGGGTCGCAAGTTCGAATCTTGCCGCCCCGACCAACCGCGACGGATCAGAGGACGACCATGCTCGCGCGCATCTACCGACCCGCCAAGACCGCCATGCAGTCCGGCAAGGCCAAGACCCTGGCCTGGATCCTGGAGTTCGAGCCCGCCTCGGCGCGCCGGCCCGACCCGCTGACCGGCTGGACTTCAAGCCGCGACATGAACGGCCAGGTTCGGCTGCATTTCGACAGCAAGGAACAGGCGGTCGAGTACGCGCAGAAGCACGGCATCCCGTTCCGGGTTTACGAGCCGCACGAGCCCAAGGTCATCATCAAGGCCTATGCGGACAACTTCGCCACCAACCGCAAGCAACCCTGGACCCACTGAGCCCCTCCCGGGCGCCCTTAGCTCAACTGGATAGAGCACCTGCCTTCTAAGCAGGCGGTTGCAGGTTCGAGTCCTGCAGGGCGCGCCAGCGGGCGCAAGGACTCCATGACCCGGCGGCTGATCATCCTTACTGGTATCGTCGTCGCCGCCGCCGCCGCGCTCTGGCTGGTGCTGGGATCACCGTCACGAGAGCCCGCGGAACCCCGGCTGGATCCCGCCCTCATCCCCATCCCCGCCGGCTACATCGATCCCTTCGACCCGGAGCAGAAGCGGGGCTTTTTGGGCGCCGTCGACCGCCTCGGCCCGCGCTCGGGCGGACTGGTCGAGCCCCTGGCAGACGTAACTCACGACGCGAGCACGTTGGCTCGCTTCTGCTTCATGCCGCACGACCGGGTTGCGCCGTACGAAGCGCTTCAGGTCCTTCGACTCACTCCCGAAAGGAGCCGGGAGATCCGGGAGCGGTTTCGCGCCGAGTGCGGCATGCGTCTTTACCGCGTCGCGTTTCGCGGCCGTGTGACCTTCACGGCGGTGTACCGTCTGCCGGGGCGGGTTCCGCCTGACGGAGCCGTGATCGACCGGATGTCGAGGGGAAAGCTCACACTGGTCTTGCGGGCGCTCCCCGCCTCCGTTCCGCTTGCCGAGTTCGACGCGCGGGCCCATGCCTTGGCGTCCCAGCCCTGAGGTCACGCCCATGATGTCCCGTCCCGCCCTGCGCCGCCTGATCGACCTGCCGGGAATCGCTGACCTCGAGCAGAAGGCGCTGATGCGCCCCGCCTACGCCGCGCCGGAGGGACGCTACGAGTTTCCGGAGATCGACGTCTGCTCCATCGCCAACTTCGGCATCACGGCCGAGGAGGCGGAGGATATGGAACGGCCGGCGGACTGGGATGACATCGACAAGGCGCCCATCGCGCGGCAGGTGAGCGCCTTCGAGGACGCCGGGTGGGACGTGACCGACGGCAAGCGCCGGCCGCTACGCATGCTGGGCCAGTTCAACCAGCAGCTCTGGCTGGCGATCCGCGGCGTCGCCGGCGAGCTGCCGTTCCAGCCGGAGCCGGAGGAGCCGGACAGTTGGGGATCGTCGCTGGCCGCCGACGCCGCGCGCTTCCGCAAGCGCTGACCTCAGGGATAGGGCGCCAGGGCCTGCTCCAGGTCGGCGATGAGGTCCTCCGGAGCTTCCAGGCCGATGTGCAGGCGGACGAGAGGACCGCCCAAATCCTGCTGATGCCGGCGACGCGCAAGCTGAGGCGTCTCGAAGGTGGCGAGGCTCTCGAAACCGCCCCATGAGAAGCCCAGACCAAACAGGTCCAGCCGGTCGAGGAGGGCCTCCGCGGCGGCCGCCGGGCCGTTGGCGAGCACCACGCCCATGAGGCCGGACGCTCCGACGTAGTCGCGCTTCCAGAGGTGGTGGCCGTCGAACGAGGGCAGGGCCGGCCAGAGGACACGCTGGACCTGCGGCTGGCGCTCGAGCCATTCGGCCACCTGCCGCGCGCCCCGCTCGTGCTGCGCCAGCCGCACGGGCAGGGTGCGGAGGCCGCGCAGGGCCAGCCAGGCGTCGTCGGGCGAGACGTACCAGCCCAGGTCCTCGATAACGGCGCTCAGGCGTCTCGCGTGCGTGTCGCCGTTTGTCGCGATGGAGCCGAGGAATACGTCCGAGTGTCCGCCGACGTACTTGCTCAGCGCCTGCACGCTGATGTCCACGCCGTGATCGAGCGGCTTGTACAGGGCGCCGGCCGCCCAGGTGTTGTCCATCAGGCTGACCAGGCCGCGCTCGCGCGCACCCGACGCCAGGGCGGCGACGTCGGTCATCTCGAACGTCAGCGAAGCGGGTGATTCGATCAGCACGGCCCGCGTGGCGGAGCCGGCGAGCGCGAGAATCTCCGCTGGCCCCGCGCCAGCGGGATAGAAGCGGACCCCGACGCTCCAGCGCTTCATCTCCCGCTCGAAGAAGCGGCGTGTGGGGCCGTAGACCGCGTCGACGACCAGGATTTCGTCGCCGGGCCGCAGGACGGCCATGGCCGCCACGGTCACGCTGGCAAGGCCGGTCGGAACGAGGAACACCTGCCGCGCCCCCTCCAGCTCGGCCATGGCCTGTTCCAGGGCGCGGTGCACGCCGGCCCCGTCGATCCCGTAGGTCGGACCCCGGCTGGCGTCGTGCAGGTCGGCAGCGCGGGCGTTCAGCAGGGTGGTGCCGCGCTCGATGGGCGGGTTGACGATCCGGCGTGAGGACGGGCGGCGCGTGGCGCCGCGGATGAGACGGGTCCGT
>DASPLM010000421.1:0-4982 GCA_035627575.1 Caulobacteraceae bacterium
GGATGTTGATGATGCTTGCGGCGGCGGCGGGCCTGGCCGCGTGCAGCACCACCAACGGCACCAGCTTCGGCCTGCCGAAGGAGGCGCTGTCGGCGCCGCGCACCGACACCCTGGCGAACTTCTCGACCGACCTGGGCGTACGGCAGACGGCCTATGTGAAGGCTGCGCAGGGCGCGGCGGACGGCGCCCAGATCTTCGACGTGCCCACCATCCTCGCCGGAACCGCGGGGGTCGGGGCGGCGGCCTTCGGGCTGACCAACGACCTGGCCCCATCGGCGGGCACGCTCGCGGCCGGAGCCCTGGGGTTCCGCAGCTATTACCACGGCACGTCCCGCTACCCGGCCTATGTGGGCGGCGCCCGGGCCTTGTCCTGCCTGCAGCACAAGGCCGTGCTGCTCGGCGGCCAGAGCTACGATCCGGCGCGTACGACGTGGCGGGACCTGGCCCTCGATCCCGACATGCCCGAGGACCTGCGGCCAGAGGCCGCCGCGACGGCATCGCTGGCGGACTCGGCTCTCGCGCGCCTGGCTACGGCCTCCATGCGTGTCGATACGGAGGTGATGAACCGCCTCGGCGCCCCGGCGGCCCCGAACCTTGCCTCCATGCACCAGAACTACCTCGATGCGATCGGTCGGAAGAACCAGCAGACGGAGGAGGTCCAGGAGGCGCGAACCCTCGCCGAGGGCTTCGTGGTCAAGGCGAAGGTCAAGGTCGATGGCGTCGCCCCTCTGTCGCTGAAGCAGGTGGGCGCCGCCGAACGCTACGCGGCGTCCCTGAAGCGCTATGACCCGCTGCTGAAGTCCATCGCCGGCCTGGACGTCGAGATCGAGAAGTGCCTGGCTCTGGCGGGGTGAGCGACCCGTCCGCCGATTCCCGGTAGCGCTCGCCGGCCGTCCTGCTAGCGTCGCCGGATGAACGCGCTCCGCCTCGCCCCCATCCTGGGATCCCTCAGCTTCCGCGTCCTGGCCGCGCTGGTGCTCGGCCTGCTGGCCGGGGCCGCCGCCGAGGCGTGGGGCGTGCCGGGCGGCGGGGTCACCCTGTCGGCCGTCGAGTCGGTGGGGCAGCTTTGGCTGAACGCCCTGCGGATGACGATCATCCCGCTGGTGTTCGCCCTGCTGGTGACCGGCATCGCCTCCATAGCCGACGCGGCGGCGACCGGGCGCATGGCGTTGCGGGCGCTGGTGCTGTTCGGCGTGCTGCTGGTCGGCGCCACGGTCTATGCCTTCGCGGCGTCCATGGGGTTGCACGCAATCTGGCCGATCGACGCCGAGGGCGGAAGCGCCCTGTTGGCCGGAACCTCGCCAGAGGCGGCCAGCGCCGTGGCGGCCGGGGCGAAGTCGGGCGGCTTCGGCGCTTTCGTATCGGGGCTCGCCCCGGCCAATGTGGTGCAGGCGGCGGCGGAGAACGCCATTCTGTCCATCGTCGTCTTCGCCGTGGCCTTCGGCTTCGCCATGACCCGCCTGCCGGACCGCCTGCGCCAGCCGCTGGCGGTGTTCTTCGAGGCCGTGGCGGCGGCCATGATTGTCATCGTGGAGTGGGTGCTGTGGGCCGCGCCGGTGGGCGTGTTCGCCCTCGCCATGGGCGTAGGCGAGACGGCGGGCCTGGGGATCGCCGGCGTGCTGGCGCACTACGTCGCCATTGTCTCCCTGGCGATTATCGGCCTGATCCTGCTGATCTACGTTGTCGTCCTGGCGTCCGGCCGCGTCGGCCTGGGCCGCTTCGCCCAGGCCGCAGCGCCGGCGCAGGTGGTGGCGATCTCGACCCAGTCGTCCCTGGCCACCCTGCCGACCATGATCGACCGGGCGCTGGAGAAGCTGGGCGTCTCGGCGCCGACCGCGGGACTCGTGCTGCCGCTGGCGGTGGCGGTGTTCCGCATCACCAGCCCGGTGGCCAACCTGGCAGTCTGCATCTACGTGGCCCACCTGCACGGGATCGAACTCGGCCTCGCCGCCATGGCGGCGGGCGGCGTCGCGGCGATCGCCGCCAGCGTGGGCACCGTCGGCCTTCCGGGGCAGGTCAGCTTCTTCGCCTCCATCGCCCCGATCTGCCTGGCCATGGGCCTGCCGCTGGAGGTGCTGCCGCTGCTGCTCGCGGTGGAGATCGTCCCCGACATCTTCCGCACCGTCGGCAACGTCACGGCCGACCTCGCGGTGGTGCGCCTCGTCGAGCGAAAGGGCGATCACACTGCGGAAGGCGGGCTCGACATCCTGCCCGGGTAGGGCCACGGCCTCACGGGGCGGGCTTGCGTCCGAACACGCCCGTCGCGCAACCGAAGAAGAAGCGGCGGAACTCCACCTCCAGCCCCTCGGCGCGCAGGGCCTCCGCCATGCCCGAGGCGTCGCCGAAGTTGGTGCTGTAGGTCCCGATCATGGCGAAGTCCTGGGCCCCGCGCAGGACCAGCCGCTCGATCAGCGGCAGAACGCCCTTGAGATGCATCAAGTAGAGCGGCCGCAGCAGCCAGCCCTTCGGGTCCGAGGCCTCGATCATGCCGAACACGCCCCCTGGCCTGAGCGCGCCGGCGACCAGGCGCGCCAGGCGGACATGCTGGGCCGGGTTGAACGTCTTGAGCCCGAAGGTCGAGACGATGAAGTCGGCGCTCTCCGGCGGCAGGTCCTCGGACAGCACGTCCCGCTCGACGAACTCGATCCGGTGGGCGCGGTGGGCGTGAAGGCGCTCCAGGGCGCGGCGGTGCATGCCCGAGGAGATGTCGACGGCGGTGATGGCCTGGATCCCCGGGTAGCGGCGCAGGAGGTGCGGCCAGACCTCGCCGGTCCCCGCCATCAGGTCGTAGCCGCGGGGCGCGGCGCCCGGCGGAACCGGCATGGCCTCGACGCACTGCCGCCGCCAGCGCTCGGTGAAGCCCAGGGAACAGGCGTAGCTGAAGGCGATGTAGCGATCCGAGCAGCGGTCGAATACGCCCTTCACGAACCCCGGCTCGTAGATCTCGTCTGAATGCCGCACGGATTGTCCCCCCGCGCCAGCCATACGGCGCCGCCGGCCGGACGCAAACCGGCGCCCGCTTGGCCCTTTCCCGCCATGCGGGTTAGATCGGGGACATGACCTATTGGGACTGGGCCGCCCTCGGGCTCTTCGCCGTCTGCTGGCTGTTCTACGAACCCGTCCTGCACGGGCTGTCGCGGCGCACCGGGGCGATCACGCGGGACATGTACGTCGTCCGCCTGGCGTGGATGCGCACCATGACGGGTCGAGAGGTCAAGCTGCTGGACAGTCAGTTGCTGGGTCACGCCATCAACTCCGCCTCCTTCTTCGCCTCGGCCAACCTGATCCTGATCGCCGCGGTGGCCGGCGCCCTGTTCGGGGGCGGCGGGGAGGTCCTGTCCGGCGTCGAGGGGCTGGGCATCCGCGCCGAAGGCCGCGTGTTCGACTACAAGCTCGCCCTGGTCACCCTGTGCCTGGCGCGCGGCCTGCTCGAGTTCATCTGGGGCATCCGGCAGATGAACTATGTGCTCGCCCTGATCGGCGCGGCGCCCGAGACGGGCGAGCGGAGCGAGGCGTTCGCTCGTGCGGCCACCGACGTGCTGAACCCTGCCCTTACGGCCTTCAGCCGCGGCGTGCGCGGCTACTACTTTGCCTTGGCGGCGGCCGCCTGGTTTTACGGACCGTTGGCGCTGGGCGCGGTCACCGCTGCGGCGACCCTGCTGCTGGTCTGGCGCCAGTCGCGCTCGCCGGCCGCCCGCGGCATCCGGGAGGCGCGACGGCTGCTCGATCCCGGGGGCGACACGATCGACCCGAAATCATCGTTTGATGAATAGAATTCGACCCTTCGCACGTGCGAACACGAAAATCCTTGCTCCTGTAACGATGCGTGATCGCTGCACCGCATTATTTTGTTGCGTCAGTGTGCAGTGCAACGTAGCTTGGGGGCGTCGGACGTTCCCTGACGTCCGGCGGCCCTTTTTGGGCGTTTCCTCCCTATCGAACTTCCACCGCGCCGGTCTTCCGGCGCGGTTTTTTTTATGCGCCGGCGAGCACCCGGCTCCAGTCCTGCGCTCCCAGAACGGCGAACAGCCGCTCCAGGTCGTCGCGGAGGCGGGCGAAGCCGGGACGCGGCTCCAGGGTTCGCTCGTCGAGGTACAGGCCCCGGTCGATCTCCACCTGCAGCGCATGGAAGCCCGCCTCGGGCCGGCCGTGCAGCTGGGTGGTCCAGCCGCCGGCGTAGGGCCGGTTCAGCGCCACGACGTAGCCCGCCGCCTCCAGCTCCCGTTTCACCAGCCGGGTCAGGGGGGGCGCGCAGGACGCGCCGTGACGGTCGCCCAGCACCATGTCGGGCTTGGGCCGCCCCTTGCGCGCCTCGGCCGCCCCCGCGGCCGAGGGCATGGAATGCCAGTCGACCAGCACCGCGTGGCCGAACCGCGCGTGCGCCTCGTCGATCAGGCCCGCGAGCGCCAGGTGGTAGGGCCGGTGCACCCTCTGGATGCGCGCGTCGGCCTCGGCGAAGCGCAGCTTGCGGCCGTAGATCTCGCGCCCCTCCCCGACCACGCGCGGCACGGCGCCCAGGCCGGCCGCCACCCGCGCGGTCGAGGACTTGGCCGCCGCCGGCAGTTCGTCGGCGAACATGGACGGGTCCATCTCCCAGGGATCGCGGTTCACGTCGACGTAGGCCCGCGCCACGCGGCACAGCACCAGGGCCGCGCCATAGCCGGCGCAGCGCTCGACCAGACCGTCGACCAGGGCGTCCTCCGAGCGGCGGATGTCGGCGCCGTCCAGCGTCGAGGCGGCCATCATGTCCTCGGGATAGACCCGGCCCGAGTGCGGCGAGCTGAACACCAGGGGCGAGACCAGCGGCGTCGCCCGCCGCACCTCGAAGGCCGCGTCGGACGCGTCGGGACCGGCCTCGGGATCGGGAATGCTCGCTGCGCTCATCGAGGCCTATCAAGGGGGCGTCGCCGCGATAGTCAACGCGCGGGAAGACCGGCGGTTTTCATGTGCCATTTACGGACAGCAGGGTAAGCTTGCCTTTC
>DASPLM010000422.1:0-2321 GCA_035627575.1 Caulobacteraceae bacterium
AGGCGCGGCCCTCGACGCACTCGTCCTCGAATCCGGCCACGTCGCCGAAGTCGTTGAACACCCCGTCTATGGCCGCGAGCCCCCGCGATCGCGCCGCCATCACCGTCAGGCTCATGGCGGCGTGCAGGGGGCGGCGGTCCCGCCCCGGGCGCAGGCCCATGTCCTTGGACAGGTCGTTCTGGCCGAACACGAAGGCGTCGCAGCCGGCTTCTCCCGCCGCGTTGGCGATGTAGCGGACGTTCAGCACGCCCTCGCAGGTCTCGATGTTGGCCCAAAGCCGCGCCTCGCGGGGCAGGGCCTCGCGACAGGCCTTCAGGTTGGCCGCGTCGGCGACCTTGGGAGCGACCACCACGGACGCGCCGGCCCGGGCGGCGGCGGCGAGGTCGTCGACGCCCCAGGGCGTATCGAGGCCGTTGACCCGCACGGCCACGACCGGGGCGCGGAAGCCGCCGGCGGACAGGGCCTCCACCATGGCCTCGCGCGCCTCGACCTTGGCGTCGGGCGCCACCGCGTCCTCCAGGTCCAGGATGACGGCGTCGCAGTCCAGGGTGCGGGCCTTCTCGACGGCGCGGGCGCTGGAGGCCGGCAGGAACAGGACGGACCTGAGGGGCGTGTCGATCATCGCGGGGTTCCGGTCAGGGGATACTCGCGCTCCAGTTCGTAGCGCGCGCCGTCCTTGCTGAGCCAGCTCGACCACAGGCCGAACCAGGTCACGTCGAAGGGCGGGGAGTGCAGCAGGTTGTGGCCGGCGATCCAGGCGGCGACCCGCGCCGGATCGGGCCGGCGCAGATAGGCCAGGGTCACGTGCGGCCTGTAGGGCCGCCCCTCCGGCTCGAGGCCGGCGCGGCGGGCGGCGCTCTCGCAGCGGGCGGCCAGCTGGTTCAGCGGCTCGCTGGCCAGAACTCCGGCCCAGACGGCGCGCACATCCGCGCCCTCGCCGAAGGCGCCGACCCCCTGCAGTTCCAGCCGGAACGGCTCCAACACAATGCCGGCCAGTTCCTCGTCCAGCTCGGCGGCGGCCTCCTCCGCGATCTCGCCGAAGAAGCGCAAGGTGACGTGCAGCTTCTCCTCCGAGTGCCAGCGGGCGCCCGGCAGGCCCTGCTGGCGGCGGGCGAGGCCCTGGGCGATCCCGGTGGGAATTTCGACGGCGGCGAACAGGCGGATCATGGCGCGTGACCTTGGCGACCCGCGCGCCGCGCGTCCAGCCGCCGGCGCCGAATCCTTACGCCGCTTGCGTCGAGGCCCGGTGATCGCCAAATATGGACCGAACGACCCGCGCCGATCGCGGGCCATCAGGGAGAGACTTCGCGATGAGCGACTTCAACGGCCGCTACCCGGGCGCGATCCCGGCCCCGGCCGACATGGCCGTCGACCAGGGGCTGCGCAGCTTCATGCTCGGCGTCTACAGCAAACTGTTCTTCGGCCTGGTGATCGCCACCGTTCTGGCCTTCGTGACCAGCAGCGTCGCGCCCGTTCGTGACATGCTGTTCCAGATCACGCCGGACGGCCGCTTCGGCGGCTACACCATGCTCGGCTTCGGCGTGGTGTTCGCCCCGCTGGTGCTGATCCTGGGTTCGTCCTTCTTCATGCGCAGCGCCACGTCCTCCAGCGTCAGCCTGATCTACTGGCTGGTGGTGGCGACCATGGGCGCCTCGCTCGGCGTCGTACTGCTGATCTACACGGGCGCCTCGGCGGCCATGACGCTGGGCGTCACCGCCATCGCCTTCGGCGGGCTCAGCCTGGTGGGCTACACCACCAAGAAGAACCTGTCGGGCATGGGCAGCTTCCTGATCATGGCCCTGATCGGCCTGATCGTCGCCAGCCTGGTGAACATGTTCCTGCGCAGCCCGATGATGCATCTCGTCATCAGCGCCGCGGGCGTGCTGATCTTCGCCGGCCTGATCGCCTACGACACCCAGCGCCTGAAGATGACCTACTACGCCATCGGCGGGGACAAGGAAGCGCTCGGCGTCGCCACCAGCTACGGCGCGCTCAGCCTGTTCATCAATTTCGTGAACCTGTTCCAGTTCCTGCTGCAGTTCCTCGGCGCCCGCCGCTGAGGCCTGCCGCAAGGCGGACGAAAAGCCCCGGCGGAGCGATCCGCCGGGGCTTTGCTTTGGTCGCGACCGCAGCTAGCGGCGGCGGCGCGGCCAGGCGAGCCATCCTGCGGCCAGCAGCAGCGCCAAGAGCGGGATCATCCAGAGGCTGTAGATCACCTCAAAGCCCGAGCCCGGGAACGGACCTCCGGCGTGCTGGATCTCGACCGGCGCCTCCACCGTCTCCGAGCCGGCCGGCAGCGCCACTACTCCACCACCGAGAAC
>DASPLM010000423.1:0-3577 GCA_035627575.1 Caulobacteraceae bacterium
CCAACTACTGGGGCGTGGTCAACGGCGCGCAGGCCGCCATGCCGCACCTGCGCGCTCGAGGCGGGTCCTTCATCACCGTGGGTTCGGTGGTCTCGGACCTGGGGACGCCGATGCTGGGCGCCTATGCCGCCTCCAAGCACGCGGTCAAGGGGTTCATCGACTCCCTGCGCATCGAGATGATCGCCGAACGGGCGCCGGTCAGCATCACCCTGATCAAGCCTTCGGGCATCGGCACGCCCCTGGCGGAACACGCGCGCAACCACATGGGCGCGGCGGCCCGCATCCCGCCGCCGGCCTACGATCCGGAACTGGTCGCCGACGCCATCATCCATTCGGTGCTGAACCGCCGCCGCGAGATCGTCGTCGGCGGGATCGGGGTGCTGCAGATTCTGGGCGCGGCCTGGCTGCCGCGCCTGCTGGACCACGTCTCGGCCGCCATCACCCCGCTGCTGCGCGATCCCACCCGCTCACCCGAGCGCTGGGACAACCTGTTCGAGGCGGGGGACGGGGGACGCGCGCACTCGCACGACCAGCCCGGCCGCAAGCTCAGCCTCTATACCGCCGCGACCCTGCACCGGGGCGTGACTGCGGCGGTCGGCGCGGCCCTGGCGGGCGCGGCGGTGGCGGCGGTCCTGTTCAGTCGCCGGCGCCGCTGAGGCGTCAGCGCCGCCTCAGCCCGCCGAGGATGCCGCGCATCAGCTCCCGCGTCAGGGTGCTGCCGGCCTGGCGCATCGCGCTCTTGAGGAAGGCCTCGCCCGCGGACTGGCGATTGGCGCGCGGACGGGGGCGGTAGCCGTCGTCGTAGTCCCGAGCCCGCGGCGGAGTGCGGCGTGACTCGGCCGCTTCGCGCGCCTCCGCCTCGGCCGCGCGGGCCGCCTCCTCGGCCTGCCGCTCCGCCTGGACGGCGCGGGCCTCCAGCATCTCGTAGGCGGACTCGCGGTCACGGGTCTCGTCGTAGAGGCCACGCACCGGACTGCGGGCGATCACCTCGGCGCGCTCGGCCGGAAGCAGCGGGCCGAGCCGCGACGACGGCGGGCGGATCAGGGTGCGCGCCACAACGGTGGGGACGCCCTTCTCGTCCAGTGTCGAGACCAGGGCCTCGCCCACGGCCAGCTGCTGGATCGTCTCGGCGGTGTCGAAGGCGGGGTTGGCGCGGAAGCTGTCGGCGGCGGCGCGCAGGCCCTTCTGTTCCGACGGCGTGTAGGCGCGCAGCGCATGCTGCACGCGGGCGCCCAGCTGGGCCAGCACCGCGTCGGGGACGTCCGCCGGGTTCTGGGTGACGAAGAAGACGCCCACGCCCTTGGATCGGATCAGGCGCACCACCTGCTCGATCTTCTCCAGCAGGCTCTTCGGGGCGTCGCGGAACAGCAGGTGGGCCTCGTCGAAGAAGAACACCAGGCGCGGCTTCTCCGGGTCGCCGATCTCGGGCAGTTCCTCGAACAGTTCGGACAGCAGCCACAGCAGGAAGGTGGCGTAGACGCGGGGGCTCTGGATCAGCCGGTCGGCGGCCAGGATGCTGACGTAGCCGCGCCCGTCGCCGCCGACCCGCATAAGGTCCTCCAGCCGCAGCGCCGGTTCGCCGAAGAAGGCCCCGCCGCCCTGGTCCTCCAGGGTCAGCAGCTCGCGCTGCAGGGCGCCGATCGTGGCCGGCGCGACATTTCCGTAGGTCCGGCCGATCTCCTTCGCGTTCTCGCCGAGGTGGGCCAGGACCGCCCGCAGGTCCTTCAGGTCGACCAGCAGCAGCCCCTGCTCGTCGGCGACGCGGAAGGCGATGCCGAGCACGCCCTCCTGCACGTCGTTGAGGTCGAACAGCCGCGCCAGCAGGGTCGGGCCCATTTCCGAGACCGTGGCCCGGATCGGGTGGCCCTTCTCGCCGAACAGGTCCCAGAACACCGTCGGCGCGGCCATGGGCGTGAGGTCGACGTCGAGCGCCTTCGCCCGGGCTAGCAGCTTTTCGGACGGCGCGCCGGGCGCGGCGATGCCGGACAGGTCCCCCTTCACATCGGCGGCGAAGACCGGCACGCCCGCGTCGGAGAAGGCCTGGGCCATGACCTGCAGGGTCACCGTCTTGCCCGTGCCGGTGGCGCCGGAGACCACGCCGTGCCTGTTGGCGCGGCTGAGCAGCAGGAGCTCCGGCCTGTCGGAGCGGCCCAGCACGACGCCGCCGTTCTCGATCGTTTTCATGGGACCGGCTCCGTTGTGGAGGGCGAGCGTAGCGGGGGCGCGGCGGCGGCTCAACGGCGCGTCGGCGCGGACCTCCAGCCTGCCGATTGACGGGGCGCGGCGCGGGCTAGACAAAGGGACGAACCGCTGGGATCGACGACGCCATGGACACGACCGCCCGCAACTCGCTGGTGATCATCGCGGTGGTGACCATGGGGGCGGCCATGTACTGGCTGCGCGAGATCCTCACGCCGCTGGTGCTGGCGATCTTCCTGCTGTTCATGATCGACGGCCTGTCGCGGGTGCTGCGGCTGCGACTGCCGTTCCTGCGCGAGAAGGCGGCCATGCCGCTTGCGCTGGTGCTCATCACCCTGCTGTTCATCGCCTGCGTGATCCTGATCGCCGACAGCGCCGTGGGCTTCGCGGGCCAGTATTCGCGGGTCGGCCCGCGGCTGGACGCCATCATCGCCGACGTGGCCGGGCTGGTCGGGGTGCAGGTCACGCCCACCTTCAAGGACCTGCTGGCCGAGATCGACCCTCGCCAGTTCATGGGGACGGCGGTCCAGGGCGTGAAGAGCGCCGGCAACATCGGCGCCTCGGCCTTCTTCACCCTGGTCTACCTCGGCTTCCTGATCGCCTCGCGGGACGGCGTGCGGCGCAAGGTCGTCGCCCTGTTTCCCGAGCGGGACGAGCGGCGCGAGGCGGTGCACGTGTTCGACCGCGTCCGCGACGGGGTCGAGCAGTACGTGTGGGTGCAGACCGTCACCGGGGCGATCATCGGCGTGGCCTGCTGGGCCGTCATGGCCGCGGTGGGGCTGGAGAACGCGGTGTTCTGGGCCTTCCTGATCTTCCTGCTCAGCTACATTCCGATCATCGGCGGCGCCGTGGCCGGGATCGCCCCGCCCCTGTTCGCCCTGGTGCAGTTCCCCACCTACTGGCAGGCCATCGTGCTGTTCGCCGCCATCCAGGTGATCCTGTTCGTGGTCGCCAACATCATCCTGCCGCGCATGCAGGCCAAGGCGCAGAACATCGATCCGGTGGTGGTGCTGCTGTCCCTCGCCTTCTGGGGCGCGCTGTGGGGGGCGACGGGCGCCTTCCTGTCGACCCCGCTGACGGTGATGTTCATCGCCATCCTGGCGGAGTTCCGCGGCTCGCGCTGGGTGGCCATCCTGCTGTCCAGCGACGGCGAGCCCTATCCGGAAGAGGACGAGCAGCATCCGGCGCTCAAGTCGCCGCCGAAAGCTGGTCCGAAAAATCCAGCCAAAGCAAAGGCCAAGCTTAAGACTACGTAATTATCACACTGACGTGAGCAGGGGCACTTTAAACCCCCCGGCGAGTTCCTATATCGCAATCGTCCGGGACACTCCCTCCCCCTCGAAGTCCCGGATGCGACGCCCGCCCCCGTCCCCCCAGC
>DASPLM010000424.1:0-4365 GCA_035627575.1 Caulobacteraceae bacterium
CAGCACCGGCGCCTCGCCGAAGCGCCGCGCCAGCCGGCCGGAGACCAGCCCCTGGTTCACCGCCGAGATGACGCCGATGACCATGAAGCTCAGCCCCACCTCCCGCGCGCCCCAGCCGTACCGGTCGCCGGTCCACAGGCCGAAGGCCGCCTCCATGCCCGAGAACCCGGCCATGTAGATCAGGGTCACCAGCAGGACCCGCGAGACGACGGCGTTGCGCTGGGCGTCGTGCACCCCGGCCAGGAAGCGGACCCGCGGCGCGCCCTTCGCCGCCCGCACCCGGCTCTCGCGCAGGAACACGGCGACGCCCACCGCGGCCAGGGCGGCCAGGGCGGCGGCGACGAAGATCGGCAGCTGGTAGCCCAGCCGCCCCAGTTCCTCGTGCACCAGCAGGCCTCCCAGTCCGGGACCGACGATGAAGCCCAGGCCGAAGGCCGCGCCGATCAGGCCCATCCGCCCGGCCCGCTGCTCCGGCGGGGTGACGTCGGCGACGTAGCCCTGGATGGTGGAGATGTTGCCGGCGCCGAGGCCCGTGAACAGGCGGACGGCGATCGCCAGCCAGACATTCGGCACGAAGGCCAGCGCCAGGTAGCCGACGGCGTTCGCCGCCACCGTGACCAGCAGCACCGGCTTGCGGCCGATCCGGTCGGACAGGCGGCCCCAGAACGGCTCGGCGAAGAACTGGCCCAGGGAATAGGCCGAGAACATCAGGGTCACCTGCCAGGCCTCGGCCTTCAGGCTCTGGGCGAAGAAGGGCAGCAGCGGCACCACCAGGCCGAACCCGACCAGGTTGATGAAGACCACGGCGAACAGCACCGCCAACGCCGGCGCCGTCGCGGCCGGAGGGGGCGGGCTGGGGGCGGGGGCGCTGGACATGGGCGCTGACATAGCCCGCGCGCTCGAACCGCGCGACCTCTCGCGCGTCAGACGGGGGGAATGTGCTGCAGGGCGTCGTCGGGTCCGCCCTCGGCCAGGGCGTCGACCACGGCCAGCGCCCGCTCGGCCCAGGCAATGTCGGCCTCGGCGCGGCCGAGTCCCCGGTCCAGCGCCAGCAGGGAGAACAGCCGCTGCTCGCCGGCCAGATGGTCCATGACCGACGCCCGTCGCGCGCGCAGCGCCCCGGCCCGTTCCGCCGCCGCCCCCGCCGCCGCGACCAGGAAGCCCCGCACCGCATCGGCGCCCATGAAGCGGCCGAAGTGGAGCTTGAGCTGTAGTTCGCTGCGCGGTCGTTCCGCCGCCGGCGGCCGCGCCAGCCAAGTCGCCAGGGCGGCGCGGCCCGCCGCGGTGATCCGGTAGGGCTTGCCCTCGCCCTCCCGCGCTGCGGGCTCGACCAGGCCGTCCGCCCGCAGACGCCGCAGTTCCGGATAGATCTGGCCGAAGCTTTCGCTCCAGAAAAGCCCGAGGCTCCCCTCGATGCGGCTTCGGATGTCGTACCCCGTCAGGCTCCCGCCCTCGGCCAGCACGCCCAGGACGGCGTAACGGGTATTCGATTCGCGCATATATCTAGAAGATATATAGCTGAAAGATAGTCAAGGCCGGCAAGGGGGGCGGCAGGATCGGCTCTGCCAACCCCGAGGCTCGACGAGCGCCGGGCGGACAGGTCCTCGACGGGCGGGGGGGCGGAAATGTGGAGGACGAAATCCCAGTGCGGCCCGCGCTTCGGTCGGGGGGGCGTCTTGGCGCGGGCCGCTTTGGGACGTGTCAGTTCAGCCGTGCAATGCCGAACACAGGGTCTAACCCGGGCCAACATATGTTGTTCCCCCTCGGCCCAGGGAAATATCGGGGGCGCCAGGAAAATGTCGGGGCGCCTGACACGACGCATTGGCGGCCCCGCGGGGAACCAGCGTCGCGGTTCGTTAGCTCCACCCCCATGCTGAAGACACGGATGAACGCGCGCGTGTTCTGGGGCGCGAGCCTGGTCATAGGCCTGCTGCTGGGGACGGCGCTCGTCGCGCCGGGCGCGTCCGGCCGGATCTTCGCCCTCGCCCAGGACCGGGTCATCGGCACGTTCGGCTGGTTCTACGTCGCCGCCGTGGCGGGCTTCCTGCTGGTCGTCGTGGGCCTGGCGCTCGGGCCGACGGGCCGCCTCAGGCTGGGGCCGGACGACAGCGAGCCGGATTATCCCTACGTGTCCTGGCTGGCCATGCTGTTCGCGGCGGGCATGGGCATCGGCCTGATGTACTTCGCCGTGGCCGAGCCGGTGCAGCATTTCGCGGCCCCGCCCGAGGCGGCTCCCGGCACCTTCGGCGCCGCGCGCGAGGCCATGGTGATCACCTTCACCCACTGGGGCGTCCACGCCTGGGCCGTCTATGCGCTGGTGGGGCTCAGCCTGGCCTTCTTCGCCTACCGCAAGGGCCTGCCCCTCACGCTGAGGTCCGGCCTCTACCCGCTGCTGGGCAAGCGCATCCATGGCCCGATCGGCGACGCGGTCGACATCTTCGCCATCTGCGGCACCCTGTTCGGCATCGCCACCTCGCTCGGCCTGGGCGTCGCCCAGATGAACAGCGGCCTGACCTACCTGACCGGCATCCCCACCTCGGTGACGGTGCAGATGGTCCTGATCGTGCTGGTCATGGGGGCGGCCACGGCTTCGGTGCTCACCGGCCTGGACCGGGGCGTGCGGCGGCTGTCCGAGTTGAACCTGGCCCTGGCCGTCCTGCTGATGCTGTTCGTGCTCGTCGTCGGGCCGACCGGGTTCCTGCTGAAGGCCCTGGTGCAGAACTTCGGCCTCTACCTGGACCACTTCTTCATCCGCACCTTCAACATGTACGCCTACGAGCCGCGCGGCTGGATGGCCGACTGGACGCTGTTCTACTGGGCCTGGTGGATCGCCTGGTCGCCCTTCGTGGGCATGTTCATCGCCCGCATCTCGCGCGGTCGCACGGTGCGGGAGTTCGTCATCGGCGTGTTGCTGGTCCCGACCGGCTTCACCTTCCTGTGGATGACCGTGTTCGGGAACACCGCCATCGACCTGGACATGGGCAGTGCGGCCGGCGCCATCTCCCAGGCGGTGACCAGCGACCTGTCCACGGCCATCTTCCGCTTCTTCGAGCACCTGCCGGGCACGGCGATCACCTCCGGCCTGGCGGTGCTGCTGGTGGCGGTGTTCTTCGTCACCTCGGCGGACTCCGGCTCGCTGGTGATCGACACCATCGCCTCGGGTGGGGCCGACGGCACGCCCCGCTGGCAGCGGGTCTACTGGTGCACGCTGGAGGGCGCGGCGGCGGCGCTGCTCCTGCTCGCCGGCGGCCTCGGCGCGCTGCAGGCCGCCACCCTGGTCGCCGCCCTGCCGTTCGCGGTGATCATGATCCTGCTGGCGGCCGGCCTGGTCCGGCAGATGAGCGCCGACGTGCGCGGGGTCGAGGTCGCGACCGAGGCCCCGCCGCTCGGCGAACGCCTCAAGCGCATCCTGGCGCCCGCCAGCCGCCGCCAGATCCTGCGCGAGATCGAGACCCACGGCGTGCCGGCGCTGCAGACCGTCCGCGCCGGCCTCGAGGCCGAGGGCCTGGTCGACAGCCGGGTCGAGACCGGCGACGGGGAAGCCGCCCTGACCGTCAGCCATGGCCCGGGCCCGGACCTTGTCTACCGCCTGCGCGCCCAGTCCCGTCCCCGCCCGGCGCTGACGGCCATGGACGCGCCCGAGGACCGCCGCGCCCTGGAGTGGCGCCTGCGCGCCCACGTCGGCGACGAGTCCCGCGGCCGCGACGTCACCGGCTTCACCCGCGACCAGATCGTCACCGACGTGCTGGAGCACCTGCGGCGGTGGCGGTTCGGGTGAGGGGGGCGAGATGAAGGCGCCGAGCCCTCTCGCCCGCTGCGCCGGAACGGCAGCCGCGCGGCAATGCCTCCAAGAGGTTCAGGGCGCCCTCCCGTTCCGAAGAACGGGCGCGGCAAGGCGCCTCGCCTTCACTCCAAGGCTTGCCGGGCGTCGGCCAACCACGGCGATCCAACGGCCACTGAGGGTGGCTAGCTGGCTTTTTGTCGGCGATCTCCCGGCCCTCATCGGGCTTGCTTCAGTTCCGTGAACCGGCGGAGTACGCGTTGCGTATCTGGGGAGCCGTCGACGAGAATGATGAAGTCCCATGGTGCCGATACGTCTTCGGGGCGACCGAGCAGGGTCACACCGAGGCCGTTACGGACGACAGGGAAGTCGGGATGCTCCCCATATAAGTCTAGGGCGGGATGGAGATTGCCCCGCGCGCAGTTCGAGAGGTACTCGCGGGGAATGACGATCTGTCGTGGCGCCCCGCGCCCCCAGAACGATCGCGTCTGACGGATAGTCAGTGTGACGTCGCCATAACGCCCCGCGGGCTGCTCTAGGTCCTCGATGACACCGCGAAAAAGCACCGTCGCTCGACGCAGGTG
>DASPLM010000425.1:0-4747 GCA_035627575.1 Caulobacteraceae bacterium
CCGGGAAGATGATCACGGCCCAGCCTGACCCGTTGGTCGAGAAGTTCAGGTCGTCCATCTCGTAGACGGCGACGTTGCCGGTGATGCGGATCCTGTCGATGCCGTTCTCGAAGTCGGTGATCACGTCGTTGCCGGTCCCCGTGCCGGCGAACCAGAACCGGTCCGTATGGGCGCCGCCGGTCAGGGTGTCGTTCCCCGCCTCGCCCTGCAGCACGTCGCGGCCGACGCCGCCGCTCAGGACGTCGTCGCCGGCGCCGCCGTTCAGGCCGTCATGGCGTCCGGCGCCGTCCAGGACGTCCGCGCCGTCGAGGCCGCGGATGGTGTCGGAAGCCGCCGAGCCCACCATTGTGTCGACGCCCAGCGACAGGACGAAGTACTCGATGGAGTTGAAGGTATCGCCGGCCGCCGCGCCGGTATGGACGCCTGTCGACAGGTCGATGCCGACCGGACCGGCGTAGCGGTAGCTGACGATGTCGGCGCCGTCGCCGCCGATCAGGACGTCGGCGTCGAAGGAGGCCATCAGGGTGTCGTCGCCATTGCGACCGTGCAGGGTGTCGAGCCCCGCCTCGCCCCAGAGGACATCGTTCCCGTCCCCGCCCTCGATGCGATCGTCGTGGTCGCCGCCCCGGATCTCGTCGTCGCCTTCGCCGCCCAGCAGGATGTCGTTACCGACCCCGCCCAGCAGGACGTCCGCGCCGCCCATGCCCTCGATGACGTCGCCGCCGGCGCGGCCCTCGACCCGCTCATCCGCGGCGAGGCCGACGAACTTGTCGGCGACGGTCCCGAGGATGAAGTGCTCGACAGAGACGAAGGTGTCTCCCAGCGCCTCCTCGCCCACATGGACGTTGGTGACGAGGTTCAGGCGCACCACCTTGGCCGCGGTGGAGAAGTCCACCTTGTCGATGCCGTCGCCGCCGTCGTGGTAGTCCGCGCCCGCGCCGCCGGCGAGGGTGTCGTCGCCGCCGCCGCCGTTCAGCTGGTCGTCCCCGTCGCCGCCCAGCAGCACGTCCTTGCCGTCGAGGCCGTTCAGCGTGTCGTTGTCGGCGCCCCCGTCCAGCCGGTCCACCTGGGTCGAGCCGGTGAGGATGTCGTCGCCCGCCTGGCCGTAGAGCGTGCCGCCCGCCGCGCCGATCAGGGTGATCGTGTCGTCGCCGTCACCGCCCTGGACCCAGCCGTGGCCGCCGGTCTGGAGCGCCACCTGCGCCACATCGTCGAAGGCGCTGAGGGTCCAGTAGGCGAATACATCGTGGAAGATGTCGCCGGTCGCCTCGCCGGCGTAGCCGCCGGTCTGGCTGTTCAGGCCGACGCCGGCCGTCCCACCCCGATAGTCGATGATCACGCCCCAGCCATGGAACTGGTCGGCCCCTTCGCCGCCGACGGCGATTCCCTCATCGCCACCGTAAAGGATGTCGTCGCCCGCGCCGCCGTAGAGGTAGTCGCCTTCGTTGTCGCCGTTGGTGTCGGTGATGTCGGACTCGTAGAGGACGTCGTTGCCGTCGCCGCCGTACAGGTGGTCGTCGCCGCCGCCGCCGGCGAGGATGTCATCGCCCTCGTAGCCATAGCCGTAGTCATCGGCTGCGTTGCCGCTCCAGCTGTCGTTGTTCGGGGTTCCCTGGAAGGACATGGTCGTGCTCCGGCTATGACCAGCGCATGCTAGTCGGGTCCGACAGCCAGCGCGACCGCTGTTCGACGGGCGGCTTGGGGAATCGGGACGAGCACCCTATGCGTCGCCGCATGCAGAACCGCCCCTTCCGTCCCGCCGACGCCGAGGCCCTGACCCACGTCTTCTACGACGCCGTGCACCAGGTCGCGGCGCAGTACTATTCGCCCGAGCAGATCGCCGCCTGGGTTCCCGAGCGGCCGCCGGCGGAACGCTACCTGGCGCGCGGCGCGGACGGGCGGCTGATCCTGGTGGCGGCGGATGAGGCTGACCGACCGGTCGCCTATGTCGACCTCGAGGCCGACGGCCACATCGACCACCTGTTCTGCCGGCCAGAGCAGGCGGGGAGGGGGGTGACGGGCGCCCTCTACGCCGCCCTGGAGGCGGAGGCGCGGGCGCGCGGGCTGAGCCGGCTCTACGTCGAGGCCAGCGAGCCGGCGAAGCGCTTCTTCCTCAGGCAGGGCTTCAGCGTCGTCACCCGTCGCGACTTCGAGGTGCGGGGCGTGCCGATCCACAACTGGGCCATGGAGAAGCGGCTGGACGCCCCGGCCTAGACCCAGACGAAGTCGGACGCGTCGATGTCGGCGACGTAGGTGTTCTCCACCATCACGCCCGAGCCGTCGGGGAAGACGATAACGACCCAGCCCGTGCCCGGGTCGGTGTTGAGGACCAGGTCCGAGAACTCGTCGGCGCCGGGCGCGCCGGTGACGCGGATCTTGTCCAGCCCGTTCTCGAAGTCGGAGATCACGTCCTGCCCGGTATTGCCGCCGGCGAACCAGAAGCGGTCGGCGTGGGCGCCGCCGGTGTAGAGGTCGTTGTCGCCCTCGCCGTTGAGCACGTCGCGGCCGTCGCCGCCCAGCAGGAAGTCGTTGCCGGCGCCGCCGTTCAGGCCATCGTGGCCGGCCTCGCCGATCAGCACGTCGCCGCCGCCCATGCCGCGAACGGTCTCGCTGGCGTTCGAGCCGCGGAAGACGTCGACGTGGTTGCTGAGCACGAAGCTCTCGACCGAGCTGAAGGTGTCGCCGAGCGCATCGCCCGTGTGGAAACCGTTCTGCAGGTTGATCTCCACTCCGGCCGCCGACAGGCGATATGTGGCTACGTCGATGCCGTAGCCGCCGATCAGGGTGTCGGCGCCGGCGCCCCCGTCCAGGACGTCATCGCCGTCGCGGCCGTGCAGATAGTCGGCGCCGGCGGCGCCGGCCAAGGTGTCGTCCGCGATGCCGCCGTCGAGGTGATCGTCCCCGTTCTCGCCGCGCAGCGTGTCCTCGCCGTCCCCGCCCAACAGGGTGTCCTCCCCGTCGCCGCCCCGAAGGGCGTCGTCACCGCCCGCGCCGTTGAGCACATCGTTCCCCGTTCCCCCCAGCACGGTCTCGGCCGCGCCGATGCCGACGAAGCGGTCGGCGAAGGCGCCGAGGCGGAACTCCTCCACGTCGGCTGCGATCACGTCGCCGACCGCGACGGCGCCCGCGTGCACATTGGTCGCGCGGTTGAGCCGGACCACCGTGGCCGTCGCGCTGTAGTCGGCCACGTCCCAGCCTGCGCCGCCCTCGAGGTAGTCGGCGCCCAGGCCGCCCACGAGGCGGTCGTCGCCGCCGTCGCCGTACAGGCTGTCGTCGCCCGCCCCGCCGGTCAGCTGGTCGGCCCAGGCCGAGCCGATCACCGCCTCGAAGTTGGTCAGCGAGTCCACGCCCGCCCCGCCGGCGCCGACGCCATTGCCCAGGTTCACGAACACGCCCGCGAAGGCCTGGGCGTAGGAGACGGCGTCCCAGCCGTCGCCGCCGTCCAGGACGTCGTCGCCCATCCGCCCCTCGATCACGTCGTCGCCGCCGCCGCCGAACAGGGTCTCGGCCAGGCTGCTGCCGTACAGGGTGTCGCCGCCGTCCGAGCCGAACACGGTCTCGATGGAGACCAGGGTGTCCAGGGCGCCCAGGTTGTCGGTGGCCGTGCCCGCGGCCAGGTCCACCAGGACCCAACCCGCGTGGCGGTAGTCGGCGGCGTCGGTCCCGCCCCCGCCGTCCAGCAGGTCCGCCCCGTGTCCGCCGATCAGCAGGTCGTTCCCCCCGTCCCCGTAGAGTGCGTCGATGTCGCCGCCCCCGTCGAGGGTGTCGGCCCCGTCGTGGCCGTGGGCGGTGTCGGCCCCGCTGGTCCCGGTCCAGATGTCGTCGCCGGCGGTTCCGTTGTAGGTGGCCATGGCGAAACTCCCCTGCTGGCTGAGCGAGCAGTGTTATCCGACCGGCGGCTTTGGCGCGAGCCTGGCGGCGCGAACACGGCGGCGCCGCTTGCTCGGTCGCCGTCGCCCCCTGTCCTGAGAGCTCGCCCTCGACGAAACCCCAGGGCGTGACTCCGTCGCTTCGGGTGCAGATTCCCACCGCCAATTAGGCGCTGTCGTAGTTGGGGCCTTTCTGGACCAGGGTGAACGGCCGATCCGCGGACTGCGCGGCCGCAGGAGCCGCGACGGCAAGAAGGCCGGAAGCGAGAAGGGGTAAACGGATCGCTTGCATGGCAGGGGTCCAGTCGTACGGAGGCTCGCGGTTTGTGCCAGTCTGCTGTGTGGCCGGTCCACGTCGAGGGGCAGTCGCGGCCCTGATCGCGGCCCTTGAAGAAGATCGACCAGCCCTGTTTTGCCCCTTGACGGCCCGGGCCGGATCAACGGGCAATTTGTCTTCGGTCGGTGGTGCGGCGGCCGGTGGTTCGCCCGGACGCCGGCCGGCCGATCCAGTGACCCTTCAGTTCCACTGCTTCTGACGAGGTTGCCGATGCAACGCCGTATCCTCCCCTCGTGTCCGGATGGCTGCAGCCCGGGCGGCGCGGTCTTCTGGACGCGCCGGACATGCAGCACCAGTCGATCCGCCACGCCGACGAACAGCCGCTCAAAGTCCGCGAGCGGGGTGCAAGGCCGTCCGGTAGCCAAGACTCGATGCCGCCACCCTTGGGGCGACATGAGCCACAAGCGTTTACCGGTCGCCGGTGATCCAGAGGTGGAGCTACGCCGCAACGAGGATTTCGAAAAGCGGGTGAAGGCGGAGAAGCGCCGTCGGTATTGGGAGAACCGCTCCCAGGGCCTCATGCCACAGCAACAGGCCCGCC
>DASPLM010000426.1:0-11406 GCA_035627575.1 Caulobacteraceae bacterium
GATCGAAGCCCGCAACGCCCAGGCCAAGGCCGACGCCGAAAAGTCCGGCGAGACGCTGGACGGCTCGGAATACGTGCTGATCCGCCAGGCGTCGGAATCCGGCCAGCTGTACGGCTCGGTCGCCGCCCGCGACGTCGCCGAGGCCATCAAGGCCGAAGGCGGCAAGGTCGAGCGTTCGCAGGTCGTCCTCGACCTGCCGATCAAGACGCTGGGCGTCCACGAAGTGAAGGTCCGCCTGCACGCGGAAGTGACCATCACCGTCAAGGTGAACGTCGCCCGCTCGCTGGACGAGGCCGAGCGCCAGTCGCGCGGCGAGAACGTGATCCAGTCGCAGTTCGACGAAGATCGCGTGTTCGCCCAGGAAGCCGCCCAGGACATGGTCGAAGGCGGCGCCGGCGAAGCCATGCAGAACGCCTCCTTCGACGAAGGCTGAGCCGGACTGCATCGCTGACGAGACAACGGCCCCGGAGCGATCCGGGGCCGTTTTTCTTTGGCCGCGGGTCAGCCGAAACTGAAGTCTCCCGCGTCCACGCTCGCTGCGCTGACGCCGACCAAGGTGATGGTCGAGCCGTCCGGGAACGTGATCAAGGCGTCGCCGCCGTTGGCGGTGACCACCAGATCGCTGAAGTCGTCCACGCCGGCCGTGGATGTGATGCGGATGTAGTCCGCTCCATCGCCGAAGTCGGTGATCGTGTCCTGACCCTGCCCCGCCGCCGTGATCTGGAACGCGTCCGCGCCAGCGCCGCCGGTGAGGACGTCGTCGCCTGCCTCGCCCAGCAGCTTGTCCTTGCCGTCGCTGCCGATGAGCGTGTCCTGGCCGGCGCCGCCGTTCAGGGTGTCGTCCCCGCCCGCTCCGATCAGGGTATCGTCGCCCTGATAGCCCGCGACCCAGTCGGCGCCGGCCGAACCAAAGAAGTTGTCGGTCTGGCCGGACAGCTTGAACCGCTCGACGGACGAGAACGTATCGCCCGCGGCTTCGCCGGTGTGCACGCCGGAGGTCAGATTGATGGAGACCGCCTTCAGATACGAGGCGTAGTCCGTGCCGTCGCCGCCGTTCAGCTGATCCGCGCCAGCCCCGCCCTCCAGCGTGTCGTCGCCGGCGTCGCCGTTGAGCAGATCATCGCCGTCCTGGCCACGCATCCAGTCAGCTCCGTCGGCCCCGGAAAGTACGTCGTCGCCCCCGCGGCCCTGGGCCTCGTCCGCCTGGGAACTCCCGAAGAAGATGTCGTTGAAGTCCGAGAGCAGGAAGAACTCGATGGACGTGAAGGTGTCCCCGGCCGCGTATGTGGTGTGTACCCCGGTGGTCAGATTCAGGCGCACAGCGACGAGCGCCGTTTCGTAGCTGGCGCCGTCCTTGCCCGCTCCACCATCAAGCGCGTCAGCTCCGGCGCCGCCGACAAGGACGTCGTTGTCCGCCTCGCCGAACAGGCTGTCGGACCCGTCTTCGCCGTAGAGCCGGTCGAACCCGGACCCGCCGCTCAGGCTGTCGTCGCCCTCCGCGCCATAGGCATAGTTGGTCCCCTCGCCGCCCTGGAAGGCGTCCCCGAAGGCCGACAGGCGGAAACGGTCGATCTGCACGAAGGTGTCGCCCGCCGCGTCCCCGGTATGGACCCCGGTCAGCAGGTTCACGGCGACTCCTGTCGTGGCCGAGATGTAGCTGGCGTAGTCCAGTCCATTGCCGCCGTTCAACACGTCGCCCCCGGCCCCGCCGACGAGCGTATCGCTGCCGTCCAGCCCGACGAGGACGTCCGCGCCCGCGTGACCGTTCAGACTGTTGGCGCCTGCGTTCCCGATCAGGCTATCGGCGAACGCCGAGCCCTGCACGTTTTCGATGGAATGCAGCTCATCGCGGCCCTCGCCCGTTGCGATGCCGTCCGCCAGGCTGGCGGTGATCGACGAAGCGGCTCCCCGGTAGTCGATCTGGTCCACCCCGTCGCCGCCCTGGAGCTGATCGTCGCCGACGCCGCCGACGAGGCGGTCGTTGCCGTCGCCGCCCAGGAGGACGTCGTCGCCATCGCCTCCGATCAAGGCGTCATTGCCTCCAAGGCCGTAGATCGTTTCCCCGCCAGCCGTTCCGGTCAGCGTCTCGCCGGCGTCGGTTCCCGTGATGTCGGCTGGCGGGAGGAAATGGATGTCCGCGTCCGTGAAGGCGCCGGCCGCGACGTTCTTGAGCAGAATCGAGTCGTTCGCGGCGAACACGATCCGCAAGTCGGCGCCTTCCTGCACCTTGGTGTAGCTTGAGTAGCCGCTGACCACGATGCGGTCTTCAACGCCGCCGGCGACGAAGCCCGTGATGGTGTCCTTGCCGTCTCCGGCTGCGAAGAGGAAGCGATCGTCACCGGCGCCGCCCTCCAGGCTGTCCGCGCCAAGCCCGCCCTGCAGGGTGTCGTCGCCGCCCATTCCCTGGAGCCGGTTGGCGGCGTCGTTGCCGGTCAGCGCGTCGCCCCCCGCAGACCCGATCAGGTTTTCGATGCCGGTCAGGCGGTCGACCCCGGCGGCTCCGGTGGCCTGGAACCCTCCAAGCAACAATGAGACCGTGACCCCACCGGACGCGTCGGCATAGCTCGCCGTATCGATCCCTGCGCCCCCGTCGAGCGTGTCGTCCCCGAGGCCGCCGGCGAGCAGGTCGTCCCCGCCAGCCCCGCTCAAGCGATTGGCGGCATTGTCGCCCGCCAGAGTGTCGGCGTGACTGGACCCGGTGAGGTTCTCAATCGACAGGAGTGTATCCGCGCCCGCGCCGCCGGTCTGCTGCGACCCCGCCAGCAACAGGGAAACGCTGACGCCGCCGGAAGCGCCGGTGTAGTCCGCAGTATCGGATCCCTCGTATCCATCCAGGAGATCGTCGCCGCCCCCGCCTCGCAACGTATCGTCCGCCTGATGGCCATACAGGCTGTTGGCGCCGTCGTCGCCGATCAGGGTATCGGCGTAGAACGATCCCGACAGCGCTTCGATATCAATCAGCGTATCCATGCCTTCGCCGGTATTCTGGGGCCCGGCGACCTGGAGGGACACGGTGACGCCGACGTTGCCGTCGCCGAACCTCGCCATGTCGAAGCCGGCGCCGCCGTCGAGCACGTCGTTGCCCATGTTGCCCATCAGGGAGTCATCTCCCCCGCGCCCTTCGAGGCGGTTGTCACCCTCGCCGCCGCCAAGCAGGTCGTCATGGGCGCTGCCGATCAGGTTCTCGACGTGGATGAACGAGTCGAAGCCGCCTCCGCCGTTGGTGAACCACTGGTCCGTCTGCGACAGGCCGGCGACGACGAACCCGGCCGCGGCGCTGAAATCGACCGTGTCGTCGCCGGCGCCCCCGTCGAAGATGTTGTCGCCGGAGCCGCCGACCAGCGTGTCGTTCCCGTCCCCGCCCTCGAGCCGGTCGTCGGCGCCTCCGCCCCTCAGGATGTCGTTCCCCGCCAGGCCTTTGAGCAGGTCTTCTCCGCCCGTGCCCTCGATGACGTTGTCGGCCGCATCTCCGACCTCGGTGGAATCGTAGGCGATGGTCTCGAATATGAAGTCGCTGTCGTCGATCGCGCTCGCGCTGGTGTTCCAGAGCAGGATCGAGTCCGACTGGGACACCACGATGCGCAGGTGCGGCCCTTCCTGCACGAGCACGTAGCTCGTGAACCCGACGAGGCCGATCTTGTCCACGCCGTCGGTGAAGTCCTCCACGACGTCGTCCTGCCCGGCGAGGGTCAGCTGGAACGTATCCGCTCCGGCCCCGCCGATCAGTCGGTCGTTCGAGACGCCGCCATCCAGGATATCATTCCCGTCATGGCCGTAGAGCGTGTCCATCCCGCCCATTCCGAAAATGGAGTCATCGCCAGATGTTCCGTTTACGGTGTCCGGACCGTCGCCGCCGACGATTTCCCCCTGTTCCTGCCAGGCATTGATCGGCGGCGCGGACGTCAGGCCGTTGGTCGCGTCGTCCCTCGCCGTCGGGGGCGGCTCCAAGCTGAGCCCGGCCATTCTGTTGATGGTGCTATGGGCGCGCATGGCCACTCCTCGGGGTGTGTTCGTCTATCGGTCTCCTCCAGATAGCATGACTGTGACGCTTTGCGGCCGGGTCCGTCGCCGCGAAACTTCGCATGCTCGACGCTGACCCATTGCCGAACTCGCGGCCTAACCCGCCATTCCGGCGTTAGGCAGGGACAGCCGGGTGACGCGAGCGACGCCTCCACGGCGCCAGGGGCAGGTCTCGGCGCCGAAATGCCCGGAAACCGAGAGGTCGGCCATGCACGCCGTGACGTCGCGGGATGGAACGAGGATCGCCTGTGACCGGGCCGGAGACGGGCCCGCCGTCGTGCTCGTCGGCGGGGCGCTGGCGACCGGCGCCGACGGAGCCGAACTGGCCGAGCGGCTGGCGGGCCGCTTCACCGTCTACAGCTTCGACCGCCGCGGTCGCGGCGACAGCACCGACACCGCCCCCTACGCCGTCGCGCGGGAGATCGAGGACGTCGAAGCCCTGATCGACGCGGCCGGTGGTTCGGCGTTCGTGTTCGGCCGCTCGTCCGGAGCCGCCCTCGCCCTCCAGGCGGCCGCCGCGCTGGGCGGAAAGGTCGCCAGGTTGGCGCTCTACGAGGCCCCCTACGACGAGGCGGACGGCGCCGCCGAGGCATGGCGGGCGTTCAGCGCCGAGCTCGACGACCTGCTGGCCGCAGATCGCCGGGGCGAGGCCCTGGCCCTGTTCCTGAAGATCGTCGGCACGCCGGATCAGGCGCTGGAAGCGATGAAGGCCTCACCGGCCTGGGCCGGCATGGAAGCCCTCGCCCCGACCATCGCCTACGATACGGCCCTGTTGGGCGCGGACCGATCCATTCCGGTCGATCGGGCGGCGAAGGTGACCGCCCCCACCCTCGTCCTCGACGGGGGCGCGAGCCGCGAGCGGATGCCGTTCATGGCCGCCACGGCCGACAAGCTCGCCCGCATCATCCCGAACGCCCGGCGACACACGATCGAGAGCGAGGGCCACGCCGTCAGCCCTGACGCCATGGCGCCGGTCCTCATCGCGTTCCTTTCCGCCCAGGCGCCCCTATCGGCCACCTTCAACGAGACGCGGCGCGACTGACCTGCGACCGAAGCTGTCGCAGCCCAGGTGCAGTCTCGGCGTCCGAAGCTCGGCTTTTCCGCCCTATCCACAGACGCGTGATCTCCTGTTGAAAGGGCGAAACTGCCACACCACGCGACGCCCGATCGGTGGCTAGAAGTTAACCTATGACGCTCCCCGCATTCGCTCCCGGCCAGGACGCCGCCGGCGCCCCGATCGCCTCCCTGCCGCACAACCTGGAGGTCGAGCAGGCCCTGCTCGGCACCCTGCTGTTCGACAACGCCGCGTACGAGCGCCTGGGCGACAGCCTGCAGTCGCGGCACTTCTACGAACCGTTCCACCAGCGCCTGTTCGAGGCCATCGAGGAGCACGTCCGCAAGGGCATGCTGGCCGAGCCCATCGTGCTGATGGAGCGCTTCAAGCGCGATCCGGCGTTCGAGGAGCTGGGCGGCATCCGCTACCTGGCCGACCTGGTCGACCGCGCCCCGCCGGCGGCCAACGCCGCCGACTACGGGCGCATGGTCTACGACCTGGCGCTTCGCCGCGACCTCATCCGCATCGGCGGCGACATCGCCCGCGTGGCCCAGGAGGGCGGCGACGAGGAGCCCATCGAGGCGCGCGAGCAGATCGAGCACGCCGAACAGCAGCTCTACGCCCTGGCCGAGAGCGGCGCCCCGTCGACCGGCTTCGTCAGCTTCGCCGACGCCCTGACCGAGGCGGTGAAGATGACCGCCGAAGCGTTCGAGCGCGACGGCGGCCTGGCCGGCATCTCCACCGGCCTGATCGACCTGGACAAGAAGATGGGCGGCCTCCACCCGTCCGACCTGGTCATCCTCGCCGGCCGCCCCTCGATGGGTAAGACCGCGCTGGCCACCAACATCGCCTTCAACGTCGCCCGCAACTACGCCTGGGAGCCCCAGCCCGACGGCTCGCGCAAGACGGTGCGCGGCGGCGTGGTCGCCTTCTACTCGCTGGAAATGAGCGCCGCCCAGCTGGCCCTGCGTCTGCTCGCCGACGCCTCGGGCGTGTCGGGCGACCGGCTGCGCAAGGGCGAGATCGACGCCTCGGAGTTCGGCCGCGTGCGGGACGCCGCCATCGAAATCCAGGAAGCGCCGCTGCACATCGACGACACCGGCGGCCTGTCCATCGCCAAGCTGGCCGCCCGCGCGCGCCGCCTGAAGCGTCAGCACGGCCTCGACGTCATCGTGGTCGACTACCTCCAGCTCGTCACCGGCGGCAGCGCCAAGGGCAACGAGAACCGGGTGCAGGAGGTCAGCATGATCACCCAGGGCCTCAAGGCCCTGGCCAAGGAACTGAACGTCCCCGTCATCGCCCTGTCGCAGCTCTCCCGCCAGGTCGAGCAGCGCGAGGACAAGCGGCCCCAGCTGTCGGACCTGCGCGAATCCGGCTCGATCGAGCAGGACGCCGACATGGTCATGTTCGTCTACCGCGAGAGCTATTACGTCGGCCGCATGGAGCCCGACGCGGTCAAGGACGCCTCCAAGCACCTCGAGTGGCAGGACGAGATGGACCGCCTGAAGGGCATGGCCGAGGTCATCATCGGCAAGCAGCGCCACGGCCCCATCGGCACCGTGAAACTCAGCTTCAACGAGGACACCACCCGCTTCGGCAACCTGGCGCGCGACGGGCGCTTCGATCAGTACGGTCGGGACTGAGGCGAGGCGCCTCTCTCGCTCGCTGTCGTCCCGGGCGGGGCGCAGGCCGCGATCCTCCGGCCGCCGGGCGCAGTACCTGAGCCACAGCCTGAACAAGGTCCCGGATCGCCGCTGCGCGGTGTCCGGGATGACAAGGAGGGTGTGAGCTCGCCCTCCGTTCACCTTTGGCCTCGCCATCAGCCGCGGGCGCGCGTACCACGCCGCTCGCAACGCAGGAGCGCCCCATGGACCCCATCGACGACCATCAAGACGAAGGCGGCTTCGACGTCGACGACTGGTCGCGCCTGGCGCCCTTCACCGGGGCTGTCGCCACCCTGGAGGACGTGCAGGCCAAGCGCGCCGTCTTCGCCCTGGGCGACACCGAGGAGCCCCGCACCCTGGAGATGGATCTGCCCCAGCCGGTGATCTGGTGGGACGACGACGGCGAGCAGGCCGGCGTGGCCGTCCAGGCGGAGGCGCACGTCTCCTCCGACGGCGAGACCCTGGAGGTTCTCGGCCTGATCCTGCCGGACGGCGAGGCGGTCGTGGTCCTGCTGGAGGACGTCGACCTGGTGGACGACACCGACCCGACCTGGCGCGACCTGGTCGCCAGCGCCGTCGGCGAGCCGGACGACGATCAGGGCTGAGCCCGTCCGGCTCCTGAGGAACACACGTCGCGCACGACCTCGCGCAGCCAGCGGTGCGCCGGGTCGGCGTCCACGCGCGGGTGCCACAGCATCGACACGGCGATCTGCGGCGTGGCCATGGGCAGGGCGAAGGTGTGCAGCCCGGCGCGCAGGTTGCCGGTGTGGACCTCCGGCACGGTGGCCACGAGGTCGGTTGCCCGCGCCAGCGCCAGGGCCGTGGCGAAGCCGCCGACCGTGGTGACGATCTCGCGCGTGGCGCCCGCGAGGGCCAGGGCCTCGTCGATCAATCCCCTGACCTCTCCGCGCCGCGTCACCGAGACGTGCCGGGCCGCGGCGTAGCGCGCCAGCGTCGCCTCGCCGTCGGCCAGCGGATGGTCGGCCCGGACCACGCCCACAAAGCGGTCGCGGAACAGCAGCTGCGCGCGCAGCTCTGACGCCGTGAGATCTCCGACGACCCCGGTCTCGAGGTCGTACCGGCCGTCGCGCAGGCCGTCGCTGTCCTTGTCAGCCTTCGGCGTGAAGCGCAGCCGCACGCCGGGCGCTTCCCCCGCCAGCCGGCCGATCAGCGGCGGACCGAAATTCTCCACGAAGCCTTCGCTGCAGCGAACGGTGAAGCTGCGTTCGAGCCGCGACAGGTCGGGCGCCTCGACCGGCCGGAGCACCGCCTCGGCCTCCTGCACCACCTGGGCGACGCGCTCGCGCAACTCCACGGCCCGCGGGCTCGGCACGAGGCCGCGGCCGGCGCGCACCAGCAGCGGATCGCCCGTCGTCTCGCGCAGCCGGGCCAGGGCGCGGCTCATGGCCGAGGGGCTGAGGCGCAGGCGCCGGGCCGCCCGCGCCACGCTGCCTTCGGAGAGGAGCACGTCCAGCGTGACGAGCAGGTTCAGGTCGGGCCGGGTCATGCCGCTTCCTAGCACATCCGCGCCTGATATGTAGCGTCTGACGCACGTATATGATGCAAATGCTGCGCGTTCCGCCATCTCACGGGCGAGCGTAGCTGTACCGGGTCATCGAACCCGGAGCATGCCATGTGGCCTCCCCTCCCAGACCTGCCGCCCCGCCCGGGTCGCTCGGTCGTCGCGCCGAAGGTCTCCCGCGCCCCATCCACACGATGGACCCTGGCGACGCTTTCGCTGTGCATGCTGTTGCCGGCGCTGGCGACCAGCACGGCGAACGTCGGCCTTCCGGCCATGGCCCGTGCGTTCGACGCCTCCTTCGCCCAGGTGCAGTGGATCGTCCTGGCCTACCTCGTCGCCCTGGCCGCCGTGATCGTGGCGGCGGGCCGGCTGGGCGACCTTCTGGGACGCCGGCGGCTGCTGGTCCTGGGCCTGGGCCTGTTCACCGGCGCCTCGCTCCTGTGCGGTGTCGCCCCGGGGCTGGAGCTGCTGATCGCCGCCCGCGCCCTCCAGGGCGTCGGCGGCGCGACCGTCATGGCGCTGACCATGGCGCTGGTCGGCGACGCGCCCCGGGAGCGCACCGGGGCGACCATGGGCATCGTGGGCGCCGCCTCGGCCGTCGGCACCACCGTGGGACCGGCCGTCGGCGGTTTCCTGATCGAAGCCTTCGGATGGCCCGCGATCTTCCACCTCAATGTGCCGCTCGGGGCGGCAGCGCTCGCGCTTGTCCTGCACGCCGTGCGAGTCGACCCGCGGGCGGCCGCAACCCGCCAGGCCTTCGACATCCCGGGCACGCTGCTGCTCGCGTTCACCCTGGCCGCCTTCGCCCTGGCCGGGAGCCTCGGCGACCGCGGGTTCACCGCCTTGAACGCCGGCCTGCTGCTCGGGGCGGCCGTGGGCCTGGTCGCGTTCCTCGTGGTCGAGACGCGAACCGAAGAGCCGCTCGTTCGCCTGTCCATCTTCCGTGAACGCGGCCTGGGCGCCGGGCTCGCCGCAAGCGCCCTCGTCGCGACCGTGATGATGGCCACCCTCGTGGTGGGACCCTTCTACCTGTCCGTGGCGCTGGGACTCGACGCGGTCGCCACCGGACTCGCCATGTCGGCCGGGCCTCTGGTCGCCGCCCTGGCGGCCGCCCCGGCGGGCCGCGCCGCGGATCGCGCCGGCGCCCGGCGCATGAGCCGGGTCGGCCTCGTCGGGATGACCGTCGGGCTGGCGGGGCTGTCGCTGACGCCCACCGGCCTGGGCGTGACGGGCTATGTCGGGCCGATCATGATCGTCACCGCCGCCTACGCGCTCTTCCAGGCGGCCAACAACACCCAGGTGATGGCCGCCGCCCCGCCCGAGCAGCGTGGCCTCGTCGGCGCAATGCTCAGCCTGTCGCGCAATCTCGGCCTCGTCGCGGGCGCGTCCGCCATGGGCGCCCTATTCGCCTTCGCCGCGGGCGCCGCCGACATTGGCCGCGCCGATCCCGCCGCCGTCGCCCACGGCATGCGGGTCGCCTTCGCCGTGGCGGCGGGCCTCGGCCTTCTCGCCCTCCTCATCCTCGCAGGTCGCCCTGCGGCCACGGTTACAGCAGGGCCATCCGCAGCTACTGAAGTCGAAGGGGGACCATCATGACTTCGCCAGCCTTTGCAGACATCGCCTTTCGCCCGCGGGCGCTGGTGTGGACCGCGGCGTTTCTCGCCTTGCTGGCCGCCCTGCTGTTCCCGCTCATCATGCTCGCGGCGCGAGCAGGCCGGGACGTGACCATCTGGGAACAGGCGGGGGTGATCGCCGTGGCGACCATCGCCGTGCAGCTTCTGCGTCGCGCGACGATCTGGGAAGTCACGGGCCGGCCGACCCTTGGCTGGCTTCGCGAGCTCGCGATCGGCATGGCCCTGGGAACCGCCCTGATGCTGGCGCCTGCCCTGTTCCTCGCCATCGGCGGATGGGTCGACTTCCGCCCGACCGGAACGGGCGCTTCCGGCCTACTGCAGGCGGTCCTGCTGATGGCCGGGGTGGCCATCGCCGAGGAGCTGCTGTTCCGCGGCGTCCTGTTCCAGCGGCTGATCGATGCGTTCGGCGTCTGGCCGGCCCAGCTCCTCCTGGCCGGGCTGTTCGTCCTCACCCATCTCGGCAACCCGGGGATGGAAGGCGCGACGAAGGTCTGGGCCGGCGTGAACATCTTCGCCGCCTCGCTCCTGTTCGGCATGGCCTACCTGCGCACCCGCAGCCTGGCGCTGCCCATCGGCCTCCACTTCATGGCCAACGTGACGCAGGGGATCGTGCTCGGGTTCGGCGTGAGCGGCGCCTCCGAGCCCAGCCTGCTCGCGCCCGGGTTCCTCGTGCAGGCGGACTGGCTGACCGGCGGCCGGTTCGGGCTCGAGGCCAGCCTCCCCGGCCTGGTCGCCGTGCTGGGCCTCCTGCTGCTGGTCTGGCGCTGGCGGCGCCGTCCCCTCGGTCCCATCGCCGGGTCGTAGGCCTGGCGACTCAGCGTGCCGCCTTGCGTCAGCTCCGCCCCGCCTCCTCGGCAAGCCAGTCGCGGAACGCCGCCAGCGCGGGGGTGGGGGCGCGGGACTTCAGCCAGGTCAGCCAGTAGCCGCCGGCGGACGCCTGGATCGCGAACGGGCGCACCAGCCGGCCCTGTTCCAGGTCGCGCGCGAACAGCGACGGGGGCGCCAGCGCCACGCCCGCGCCCTGCATCGCCGCCTCGACCATCACCCATGAGGAGTCGAACACGGGGCCGCGTATCGGCGGCGGGGTCAGGCCGGCGGCCGCGAACCAGTCGGGCCAGTCGTCGGCGCGATAGCTGCGCAGCAGGGTCTCCTGCATCAGGTCGGCGGGCGTCTCCAGCCGCTCGGCTGCCATCGGCGAGCACAGGGGCGACATCGGCGCGTCGAACAGGGGCGCCGCCTCCGTGCCGTGCCATGCGCCGTCGCCGAAGCGGACGGCGCAGTCCAGCCCCTCGCCGGCGATGTCGATGCGGTTGTTGTTGGTGAACAGGCGCAGGTCCACGAACGGGTGCGCCTCGCGGAAGGGGGGCAGGCGCGGCAGCAGCCAGCCGACCGCGAAGGTGCCGACCGCGCCCACCGTCAGCACCTCGCGCATGACGCCGCCCTCGAAGCGCCGGATCAGCTCGGCAATGCGGTCGAACGCGTCGCGCAGCACCGGCAGCAGCGCCTGGCCCT
>DASPLM010000427.1:0-4501 GCA_035627575.1 Caulobacteraceae bacterium
CCGCCTGGGTCGCCAGCAGGATTGCCGTGAGCAAGCCCAGCAGGGAACCGCTTCGTCTAGCCATGGCGCCCACTCCCGTTCGCCTCACCGTAGGACCGGGGAGGGGGCGCGGCAATCGCGGCGCGCCCGCGCCTCAGTCGCCCTGCTTCAACGCCTGCGGGTTCAGCAGCCGCCCGTCGTGCAGCACGGCGGCGACCTCGCGCAGGGCGGACAGGTCCTGGGTCGGGTCGCGGCGCAGGAACACCACGTCGGCCTCCATTCCGGCTTTCAGCCGCCCGGTCCGCTTGTCCACGCCCAGTGCGCGGGCGGCGTCGATGGTGGCCATGCGCAGCACGGCCCAGGCGGGGATGCCAGCGGCGGCATGGAGCTCCATCTCGCGTGAGACGCTGACGCCCGGCGCCACGAACGGATTGGCCATGTCCGTGCCGACGCTCATGGGCACGCCCGCCTCCCACAGCATCCGCGTCAGGCGCAGCACCTTGGGCCACACCGCCTGGGCGCGGCGATAGTCGTCAGCCTTCCAGCCCGCGTCGAAGCGAAAGCCCGCCTGCCAGTTGGCCGCCAGCGTCGGGGGAGCCGCCGCGAGGTCGGCGTCGCGTACGGCGGAGTCGTTTCCACGAAAGGCCAGGTGGAAAGCGACCAGGGTGGCGTCGACGTGCACCCGGTTCGCCTTGAGCGCCGCGATCATGTCGCGGATCTCGGCGGAATCCAGGTCGACCTCCTCGTACCACTCGAAGAAGCTGAAGGCGCCGTGGCGAGTCGAGCCGGCATAGGCCGCGCGCCGTCCCGCCGGCAGGAGGTCCGGGTGCACCGGCATCATGTGCACGAGCGAGTCGATCCCGAAGTTGGCCGCCCTGGTCCAGGTCATGGACTCGAGGTGCCCGATGCTGCGCACGCCCGAGGCGCGGGCCGCCGCGATCCCTTCGGCCACCTCGGCCTCGGGCAGGTGGGCGTAGAGCTTGACGTAGTCCACGCCGGCGGTTGCCTGGTCCTGCACCATGCGGGTCACGCTCCGCTCCGCCGTCGGCGCGTCGGTCAGGCCGAGGATAGGCACGGGCGACCGGTCGATGATCGATCCGGCCACCAGGGCCTCGGGGCCGAGCACCCGGCCCGTCTGCTGGTCGCGGACGTAGGCCAGCGAGAGGTCCGTCCGGTCGCCCGGATCGCGGATGGTGGTGACGCCGTACGCCAGCAGCCAGCGCCCGTTGTGTGCGGTTACGGCGGGGTCGGCCACCGCCTCCATGACCGGCTTCCCGTTTTCGAGCCGGACGTTCAGCGGACCGAGGGTGACGTGGGCATGGGTGTCGAACAGGCCCGGCAGGGCCCAATGGCCGCGGAAGTCGTGGCTGCGCGCGGTCGGAATCGATCGCGGCGGCGCACCCCGGCCGGTGCGCACGATGCGGCCGCCGTCGATGAGGATCCAGGCGTTCGGCGTGGCCCGCTCGGTGGCGGGGTCCAGCAGCGTCATGCCCCAGTACAGCTCGGGCTCGGCCCACGCTGGCCCGGCGGCGGCGAGGACAAGGGCGGCCGCAGCGGCGGCAAGGCGGCGGATCATGGCGGGGCTCCAGCTGTTCGACCGCCCTAGTCCGCCGGTCCCCGATCGTCCTTACAGCCGCCGGGGCGCAATCGTCCTTGTAAGAACCGCCCCCCGTCCGGGACTATGCCGCCATGGCCACGCTGGAACAGGTGCTCGCGGACTACGGACCGGCGCTCGCCCGTATTGCGTCCAGCTACGAACGCGATCGGTCCCTGCGCGACGAGCTGGTGCAGGAGATCGCGGTGGCGGTGTGGCGTTCGCTGCCGAACCTGCAGGACCCGGCGCGCCTGCGGCCCTTCGTGTTCCGCATCGCGCACAACCGCGCGGTCAGCCACGTGGCGCGCCAGGCCGGGCGACCCCGGCAGGACGAACTCAGCGAGAGGCTGGCCGACGCCGGACCCGACCCGGAGGCGAGCCTGCTGGCCAGGGAGCGGTCCGATCGGCTGGTCGAGGCCGTGCGGCGCCTGCCGTTGCCGTACCGGCAGGTGATCACCCTGGTGCTCGAGGACCTCAGCTACGACGAGATCGGCGAGGCGCTGGGCCTGACCTCCACCAACGTCGGGGTGCGGATCAACCGGGCCAGGGCCCAACTGAAGGCGATGCTGGCATGACGGACGAGGACGACTTCCTGACCGAAGCCCGCCGCAACTGGCGCGCCCAGGACTCCGAGGTGGAAGCCGTGAGCGAGCGGCTGAAGCTCAGCACCCGCTTCGGCCGCTGGATGGCGCTGAACGACCTTGCCGGCGTTGTGCTGGGCGTCGTCGCCGGCGCCGTGATCATCTGGATGGGCGTGACCCGCGGCGAGGCCGCCATGCTGCTGGCCGGCGCCGTGCTCATGCTCGTGCTGCCGCCGCTGTGCTGGCAGGCCTGGCGCGCCCGGGTCGAGGAGCCCAAGTGGGACGTCGAGACGTCGGAGGGCGTGCTGCGCCAGATGCTGGCCCGCACCGAGGTCGGCCTGCGGCTGATGTCGCTTGCTCGCTGGCAGGGGGTGGTGCTGCTGGTGCTGGTGGCCGTGCTGTGGATCGCGGTCGCGGCCGGGTGGGTCGAGAATCGGCGGATGATCCTGATCACCGCCGCCTACGGCGTCACGGCCGTCGGCGTCTTCCTCTGGGCCTGGTGGCGCGAACGCGGCATCCGCCGCGAGCGGGAGCGCTGCGAACGGCTGCTGGCCGAGTTTCGTTGATCGCCTCTGCTCCCCCTCCTGGGGAAGCTGTCGCGAAGCGACTGAGGGGGCGGCGGCGGCTCCACCCCCCCCTCCGGCCCTTTGGGCCACCTCCCCCAGGAGGGGGAGGAGAGACCTCCTACTGCTCCGTCGGCGCCTCGTAGGTGGCCACCAGTTCCGCCTTGGCCAGGGTCAGGCCCTTCAGGGCGTTGACCAGTTGCTCCAGCGGCGTGTCGGGCTCGAAGGTCAGCATCTCGGTCAGGGCGAACAGCTGGAAGTAGTAGCGGTGCACGCCGTGGCCGGGCGGGGGCTTGGGCCCGAACCAGCCGTAGGTCCCGGCGTCGTTGCGGCCCTGCACGGCGCCGAGCGGGTCGCTGGCGGCGATGCTCTCCGGAATGCCGGCGGGGAGTTCGTTCACCGTCGCGGGGATGTTCCACATCAGCCAGTGCACGAACGGCAGCTCCCGCGGCGCGTCCGGATCCTCCACGATCAGGGCGTAGGAGACCGCCTCCGGGACCGGATCCCAGCGCAGGGGCGGGGACTGGTTTTCGTGGTAGGCCGAATGGACGTCCGCCAGCCGTCCGTCGACGTCCTGGGCCGTGGTCATCAGGGTGAAGCCCTCGGTCGGGCCGATGGGATCGATCCGCAGGCTGGTGATGGTCTCGCCGGAGTGGCGTTCGCCGTGCTGCTGGGCCATGGGGCGCTCCTTTCAGCTGTCCCCCCGACAACCGGGCGCCCAGCGAGATGGTTCACCCCAGGGCGTAGATCACGCAGGCGCGCGCGGTCAGTTCCTGCAGCGGCGGCTGGATGGTCAGCTGCAGGGCCGAGGCCGCCGCCTCCAGCGCCTCCTTGTCCGTCGCCCCGCCGGCGCCCGCGGTGCGGAAGGCGCGCGAGGCTCCCGGGGCCGGTGGGGGCGGAGGCGGCGGGGCGTAGGCGACGCCGTAGGCCTGCTGCCCGTCTCCGCCGCGGCCCGCTCCGGCCAGCACGTCGGTCTCGCAGGCGCGGCCGGTGGGGTCGATCACCTTGGGCGCGCCCAGCCGCCCGCCGGCCGCGTCCACGGCCTGGCGCGCCCGCCGCGCCGCGTCCTTGACGGCTTCCTGGTAGAGCCAGGTCTTGACCTCGTTGTCCGCCTCCAGCCGGAAGCTGACGCCGCTGGTCGAGGTCGGCCGGGCGGCCACCACGGTGGCGTAGGCGTTCTGGACCAGGGAGGTGTCGCGCACCTCCACCCGCACGATCGCGTCGACCTGGTAGCGGTCGATCTTGTCGGCCCGCTGGTTGTCGACGAGGTTGCCGTCCTTGTCCCGGTACTGCTCGTAGAGCGGGATCATCGAGAAGGTCGTCTCGACCCGCACCTGACCGCCCCCCAGGGCCTGCAGCGCCGCGCCCAGCGCCCGCACCTGGGCGGCGGCCTTTTCGGTGGCCTGGGGCGCGGTTCGCTCGACCACCTGGAAGTTGGCGGTGAAGTAGGCGCGGTTGGCCTGGGTCTCGGTCCTGACGTAGCCGATGGAGGCCACCACCGGTTCGCGCATCCACCAGGGCGCGGGCGCGTAGCGCTGCTCGACGGGGACGATCTGGGCGCTGGCGGAACCCGCCAGCAGGCTCATGGCGACGGCTGTTGAAACCAATCCACGCATCCGGACGCTCCCGAGACATCAAGCTCGCCGCGAGGCTGGCAGGTGCAGGCGTCGCCGTAAAGGCGCGCACGCCTTGCGAAGTCCGTAAGGCAGGCGCAATTTCGGCCCGCAGGGCCGTGTGACTACTGGAGACGAGACCAATGCGTAAACTCATGCTCGCCGCCGCCT
>DASPLM010000428.1:0-2901 GCA_035627575.1 Caulobacteraceae bacterium
AGGGCCAGCGGCAGGCCGCCCGCCGTCCATTGCGCCAAGCCCTTGGCCAGGGCGACGACGGTGAGCGGGACAGGTCCCAGCGCCAGCAGGTCCAGGGTCCCGTCCTCGTGGTCGCGCTCGTACAGCCGCTCCAGGGACAGCAGGGCCGACAGCGCCAGGGCTATCCAGGCCACCCCGGGCGCCACGGCGGTCAGCCGCTCCGGGTCCGGGCCGATGGCCAGGGGCACGAGGGTCGCCACTCCGGCGTAGAAACCCAGCGCCAGCAGGGCGCCGCCGCCGCGCCCCCAGGCCAGTTCCAGCTCGCGCCGGTACAGCGTCAGGAAGGCGCTCACAGCGCCGCCTGTCGCGCCGGGACCGGCAACGGATCATGAACGGCGGCGACGACCATGCCGCCGTCGGCCAGGTGCAGCGCCATCAGCTCGCCGAAACGCGAACGCCACTTCGCATCCAGCGGCGCGAACGGCTCGTCCAGCAGCCACAGCGGGCGCGGGGACGCGAACAGGCGCGCCAGCGCCGTTCTCCGCCGCTGGCCGGCGGACAGCTTGCGGGTCTCCAGCGCCAGCAGGGGCTTCAGCTCCAGCTGCGCGACAGCCGCCGCCACGGCGGCGTCGGACGCCCCGGTCCAGCGGGCCTGGAAGGTCAGCTCCTCGCGCGCCGTACGGCCCGTCTTCAACCCGTCCTGGTGACCCATCAGGTGCAGGCTCGTGGCGCGCGCCTCCTCCGGCTCGAGCGTCCCGCCGGCGCCCGTGAAGCGCACCTCTCCCGCGTCGGGGCGGATCAGGCCGGCGACGGCGCGCAGCAGGGATGTCTTGCCCGAACCGTTGGCGCCGGTCAGGGCCACGGCCTCGCCGGCGGCGATGCGCAGGTCGAGCCCCGCGAACAGGGTGCGGCCGCCGCGCGAAACCGAGAGCCCGCCGACTTCCAGCGCCCGGATCACGCCACGCCCCGGCAATTCCACGGCGCCGCCATGGATATCCGCGTGACGCGCCGCCGGGGCGAGGCTAAGAAGCCGTCGGCCGTGTCCGGCTGACGCCGCGCCGGCGAGGATCCTGTGTATCCCCGCCCCCAGCGCGCGACCCCGGAACCGATTGTCGGTCGGCCATGCGACAAGAAGGATCTCCCATGCCGTCCAGTGACAGCTTCAACGCCCGTGCGGACCTCTCCGTCGGGCGCAAGAAATACGTCTATTACAGCCTCCCCGCCGCCGAGGAAGCCGGTCTTGCGGGGATTTCCCGCCTGCCGCGCTCGATGAAGGTGCTGCTGGAGAACCTGCTGCGCAACGAGGACGGCGTCTCGGTCAGCCAGGACGACCTGAAGGCCGTCGCCGCCTGGATCGAGAACAAGGGCAAGGTCGAGCACGAGATCGCCTTCCGTCCCGCCCGCGTGCTGATGCAGGACTTCACCGGCGTGCCGGCGGTCGTCGATCTCGCCGCCATGCGCGACGCCATGACGGCGCTGGGCGCCGACCCGACCAAGATCAATCCGCTGAACCCCGTCGATCTGGTGATCGACCACTCGGTGATGGTCGACTACTTCGGCCACTCGAACTCGTTCAAGGCCAACGTCGAGAAGGAATACGAGCGCAACATCGAGCGCTACCGCTTCCTGCGCTGGGGCTCGTCGGCGTTCAACAACTTCCGCGTCGTGCCCCCGGGCACCGGCATCTGCCACCAGGTCAACCTGGAGCACCTGGCCCAGACCGTCTGGACCTCGGAAGAGGGCAAGGTGGTCACGGCCTACCCGGACACGGTCGTCGGCACGGACAGCCACACCACCATGATCAACGGCCTGGCCGTGCTGGGCTGGGGCGTGGGCGGCATCGAGGCGGAGGCGGCCATGCTGGGCCAGCCGATCCCGATGCTGCTGCCGGAGGTCGTGGGCTTCCGCTTCACCGGCGCCCTGCCGGAAGGCGCCACCGCCACCGACCTGGTGCTGACCGTCACCCAGATGCTGCGCAAGCAGGGCGTGGTGGGCAAGTTCGTCGAGTTCTACGGCCCGGGCGTCGAGAACCTGACCATCGAGGACCAGGCGACCATCGCCAACATGGCCCCCGAGTACGGCGCCACCTGCGGCTTCTTCCCCGTCAGCCGCGCCACGATCGATTACCTGACCGCCACCGGCCGGGCCAAGGACCGGGTGGCCCTGGTCGAGGCCTATGCCAAGGCGCAGGGCCTGTGGAGCGACGCCACCACCGCCGATCCCGAATTCAGCGAGACGCTGGAGCTCGACCTCGGGTCGGTCGTGCCCTCCCTCGCCGGCCCGCGCCGCCCCCAGGACCGCGTGCTGCTGACCGAGGCCGCGTCTTCGTTCGCGACCGCCATGGCCGAGACCTTCGGCAAGGCCGGGGACGCGGGCGAGCGCACCCCCGTCGAGGGCGAGGGCTTCGGCATCGGCCACGGCGACGTCGTCATCGCCGCCATCACCAGCTGCACCAACACCTCCAACCCCTCGGTCCTGATCGCCGCGGGCCTGGTGGCGCAGAAGGCGCGGGCGCGCGGCCTGAAGGTCAAGCCGTGGGTCAAGACCTCGCTGGCCCCCGGTTCGCAGGTGGTCACCGACTACCTTGAGAAGTCGGGCCTGCAATCCGACCTCGACGCGCTGGGCTTCAACCTGGTCGGCTACGGCTGCACCACCTGCATCGGCAACTCCGGTCCCCTGCCGGCGCCGATCTCCGCGGCCATCGCCGAGGGCGACGTGGTCGCCTGCTCGGTGCTGTCGGGCAACCGCAACTTCGAGGGGCGGGTGAACCCCGACGTACGCGCCAACTACCTGGCCAGCCCGCCGCTGGTGGTGGCCTACGCCCTGGCCGGCTCGATGCGCATCGACATCACCACCCAGCCGATCGGGAAGGACAAGAAGGGCAAGGATGTCTTCCTGAAGGACATCTGGCCGACCGCGGCC
>DASPLM010000429.1:0-2072 GCA_035627575.1 Caulobacteraceae bacterium
TTCTTGCTCTTGCCGGTGCAACCGGCGATCGCGGTCGCGGCGAGGAGCGCGGCGATCAGGGCCCCGCGGCCGGAGAGTTTCAGAAACAAGGGTCAGACCTCTCGAAAACGCGAAGACCGGCGGCTGGAAGGCGGCTGGCCCAAGCCCCGGAAATCGCTTCTACACGACCGCACGGCAAGCGCCAACGGGCGGGAACGAACCCGTCGGCGGCGCGTCCGGACGCCCCACGGAACGCAGGCTGGAAGACAATCCGGGCGTATTCGGGGCGGCGCCCGCCGGGGCGGCGCGGCGGATCAGCCGACCTGGGCCAGTTCCGAGCCGAAGGTGACCATGCGCCAGGCCTCGGGGCGGGCCAGCAGGGCGCGCACCAGGGCGTTGTTGATGCCGTGGCCGGCCTTGCGGCCCTCGAAGCGGGCGAGCAGCGGCGCGCCCAGCACATAGAGGTCGCCCACCGCATCCAGCGCCTTGTGGCGCACGAACTCGTCGGCGAACCGCAGGCCTTCGGGGTTCAGGATCCGGTCGCCGTCGATGACCACCGCGTTCTCCAGCGACCCGCCCCGGGCCAGGCCCATGGCGCGCAGGGCCTCGACCTCGTGGGCGAAGCCGAAGGTGCGCGCGGACATGATCTCGCGGCGGTAGGTCTCCTCGTCCATGACGAGGTCGATGTGCTGGCGCCCGATCAGGTCCGAATCGAACTCGATCTCGAAGAACATCTCGAAGCGGTCGCAGGGCAGCAGGGCGGCCGACTTGTCGCCGTCCACGACGACGACCGGCTCCAACACCTCGATGTAGCGCTGCGGCGCCTCCTGGCGGCGGAAGCCGGCGCGGTCCAGCAGCTGGACGAACGGCAGGGCCGAGCCGTCCATGATCGGGACCTCGGGGCCGTCCAGCTCCACCAGGGCGTTGTCGACGCCCAGGATGCAGAGCGCGCTCATCAGGTGCTCGATGGTCGAGACGGTGACGCCGGCCTCGTTGGCGATGACGGTGCCCAGTTGGGTCTTCACCACGGCCTCGCCGGAGACGGGCACGCGGTTGTCGCGGTCCTTGACGTCCGTGCGCACGAAGACGATCCCGGCGCCCGGGGCGGCCGGACGGATCGACAGGCGCGTACGACGGCCGGTGTGCACGCCGACGCCGGCGCAGATGGCCGGTCCGGCGAGCGTATGCTCATGAATTTCCGACGTCGTAGACAAAATCAGTCACCTTGGATGCCCGCTCTGACGGCGGACGAAACGCCCCGCTGACCGCAATACGGTTAAGGCCGCTAGGCCTCAACGAAACTCGGGTTTCGCTTTGTTTCAGTTTCGTGGCGGCGCTCGCCCCGTGGGGGAAGGCTGAGCGTGCCCGGCAGCCCAGACTCTAGCTAACCGTTTGATTGTATTGTTTTTACTTAAAACCGTCGCCCTGTTCGACTCGACACACGACCGCGTGCGGACGGCCCGGGTTGCGCCAATTTGGCGCGCGGACCGGCCGCAACGAGGCGGCCGGAGATCGACCTCCGGCCCGCCCGTTCGACGCGTTCGCCTGACCGGCCGACTACACCCAGAGGAAGTCGCCCGCGTCCACGTCGGCCGCCGCCAGGCCTTCCAGGGTCAGGGTCGAGCCGTCCGGCAGGGTGATCACCGCCCAGCCCGAGCCGTTCGTGGAGACCGCCAGGTCGGAGAAGTCCTCCACCCCGGCCACGTTGGTGATGCGCACCTTGTCCAGGCCGTCCTCGAAGTCGGTGACCACGTCGTTCCCGGTTCCGGCCGAGGCGAGCCAGAACCAGTCGGTGTCCGCCCCGCCGGTCATGAGGTCGTCGCCCTCCTCGCCGTTGAGGGTGTCCCGCCCGGTCCCGCCGTCCAGCACATCGTTCCCGGCGCCGCCGTTCAGGCCGTCGTGGCGGCCGCCGCCGCTCATCACGTCGTCGCCCGCCATGCCGCGGATGATGTCCGAGGCCCAGGAGCCGACGATGGTGTCGTCGTGGTTCGACAGCACGAAATACTCGATCGAACCGAACGTATCGCCGGCGGCGTCGCCGCCATGCACGCCCGTGTCGAGGTCGATGTGCACCGCGCCGGCGGACAGGCGGA
>DASPLM010000430.1:0-6774 GCA_035627575.1 Caulobacteraceae bacterium
TGACCACCACGGCTTCGACTTCCGTGCTTTCTTCCTGGGCGAACGCCGGCGTGGCCGTGATGGCCATCAACGCCGCGCCGCCGATGATCGTAGACGCCAACAGGCGCTGACGAGCGGTTTGGGTTTTCAAGTTTTATCCTCCTGAGCCCGAGCTGCCCGGCGAAGGTTGTGATTCCCCCCCGCGCCGGTCCCCCGAACAAGACCCCGAAAGAACACCCCTCGGGAATTAGCCGAGGTAAAGTCGTGGGCAGGAAGCGGTCAACGTTACACAGAGTTTAGGCAGATTATCGCCATGTTTCTGTGCCCATATCGTCACAGGCCGTCAATACAATCAGAATAGATAATCAAGTTACAGCGTTGCAACTAGAGTAACGATTGCCAGCCGGGTCAGCGGGATATGGTGATCCCGGCCCTGATGGAATCGTCGATCGCGTCCCGGAGCTTGCGCCCGGACGCGGTTAGGAACAGCAGGCGGCCTCTCCCATCGAACGGGTCCTGCCGCAGCTCGACGAGGCCGAGGGACGGGGGCAGGGCCCCCGCCGCGCTCGGCGCGGCCAGGGCGCGGGCCGAACGCGACGCGGTCGCTTCGGTCATCCGGCAGACCTGCGCGAGCTCGCTGACATTGATGCCCTCGTTCTCGCAAATATACATGAACACCAGCATGGCGTTGAACGTCATGCCATCGCCGAGCGCCCGCAGGCGCTCCATGGTGTCGAGCGCGGAATTGCGGCGGCGCGAAGGTCCGCTCGCCGTGCCTGGATTACTCATCAATTACAGGCCGCGCTCAATCATAGGCGTGAAGGCGGCCAGTATAGTGCTTGATCTCGCCGTTGCGTGGAGTCGCCGAGGAGGTCTTCTTGTTGCGCGGGCCGCGGCGCGGCCGGAAGGCGAAGGTCGCCTGGTTGTATTCCCGGCGCACCGCCTCGATTAGCTGTTCGATCCGGCGCTGGTGTTCGGCGGCCTCGAGGAAGTCGGCGGCGTCGAGATCGATGGTGATTTCCGCCCGCAGGCGAAGCGTCGAGGCGTTTGCCTCCATGGGAGAGGACTCCTGTAGTCATGCGCGCAAGCGAAAGTGCTGTCGCGCCAGCAACCAGAATCCCGGATTCCGGCCAAGCGCACCGGATATGCGATCAACGATGGGGTGGGGGCGACGAACGGCACGGCGGGCGGCTCTGGCGCGGCCCGGGGGGATTGCGGCTATGGTGTCGGCCAGTCGCGCCCCGGGCGCCCGGCGAGTCGGGAATCATGAAGCAACCGGTCAGTCACGTGGGCATGGGCCCCATCATCCTGCTCACGGCCGGCCTGTGGAGTTCGGTGTGGGTCTTCTTCACCCTCCGGTCGGTCTTCCTGGCCCCGAACTTCTGGGAGCAGGCCAGCGCCCGGTTCCTCGCCAACATCGTGGGCGCGGCCCTGTCATTCGGCATCTACCTGCTCCTGCGGACCCAGGCCCGGCGCCGGTTCGTCGTGGTCCTGGCCCTGGCGTTCGGAGCCTCGGTGCTTGCGGCGATGGCCTACGCGGTGGTTGCCGGCTTCCTCTACTCCACCATTGCCCCCGCCTATATCGTCAGCGGGGAGAGCGTGTCCTTCTTCGAGGTGTTGATCGAACGCACCCAGGCCGTGCCATGGGTCTTCTTCGCCTGGTGCTGCGGCTTCCTTGCCCTCGACTACGCCGAGCGGTTGCGAGCCAACGAGCTGCGCCTGATCGAACTGCAGTCGCTCGCCGCCGACGCCCAGAACCGCATGTTGCGCTACCAGATCCAGCCGCACTTCCTGTTCAACACGCTTTCGGCGATCTCGACGCTGGTGCGCGACCGCGAGGCGGAGCGCGCCGAGCGGATGGTGCTTTCCCTGTCGCGCTTCCTGCGCTCGTCCCTGGTGCGATCGCCCGAGGAGATGGTCCCGCTGTGTGAGGAGGTCGAGATCCAGGACCTGTACCTGGGAATCGAGCAGGAGCGCTTCGGCGACCGTCTCAAGCTCGTGAAGGACATCGAGAAGGGCGCCGAGCATTGCCTCGTCCCCAGCCTGATCCTCCAACCGCTGGTCGAAAACGCGGTGAAGTACGCTGTCGCGGAGTCGACGAAGCCGGTGACCATCACCATCTCCGCCGTTCGCAACAATCGACAGGTGGCGCTGACAGTGAAGGACGACGGCCCCGGCATGAGAGCCGCTCCGCCCAGCCCCGCCGGCGGTCTTGGCGTGGGGCTCGAGAACGTGCGCCGCCGGCTCGAGGTCGCCTACGGTGAACGCGCGGCGTTCCGGCACGGCCCCGAACCGGGCGGCGGTTACCGCGTCGGCATGGTCATCCCGGCGATGGAGGGCAGATGAACCGGCTGCGCGCCATCATCATCGACGACGAGCCCCTTGCCGTGCGCCGCCTGGAGCAGGCGCTCGCGCCCATCGAAGGGGTCGAGGTCGTCGGGTCCGCGCCAGACGGAAATCGCGGGCTGGAGCTGGTCCGGTCCCTGTCGCCGGAGCTGGTCTTTCTCGACGTGCAGATGCCGGGGCTGGACGGGCTCGACGTGGCGCAGGCGCTGGACGGGGACGCCCAGCCCTCCGTCGTCTTCGTGACCGCCTACGCCCACCACGCCGTCGAGGCCTTTGAGCTGGCGGCGGTCGACTACCTGCTGAAACCCATCGAGTTCGACCGGGTGGCCGCGGCTGTGACGCGAGTGCGCCAGCGCCGGGCGGAATCCTCGGCGCTCGAGCGGGCCGCCTATCTGCAGACCCTCGTCGCCGCCATACGCGATCCAGGGCCGCAGCCTGCCGAGACCGACGGCCTGCGGCACGTCTGGGTGGCGGACACGCGCGGCCGGGTGCGGGTGGAGCTCGACACGGTGGAGTGGGTGGAGGCCGAGCGGGACTATGTCCGGCTGCACACGCCCGGGCGGGCCTACCTGCTGCGCGGCACCCTGCAGGGTTTGGCCGACAGGCTCGACCCGGCGGCCTTCTTCCGCGTCCACCGCTCGGCCGTGGTGAACTTGGCGGCCGTGACGGGTCTGCGGCGTCGGCTGTCGGGGTCGGCGGTGGTGCAGCTGGCCTCGGGCGGCGACGTGCCCGTGGGCCGCGCCTATCTGAAGGATCTCAAGGCCCGGCTCGGGCTCGCCTCGCGCGGCGATCTGGAGGACGAAACCCTGGCCTGATCGGGCCTCGCCGGGGCGATCCGCAGGTCCAGTTCTATCCACAGGGGCTTCCCCCGCCGCAGGGCCTGCGGCGCACGACCGGGGAAGGCGCAGGTCTGCATGCTGAGCTCGCGGCGCAGCACCCAGCGCGTCCAGGCGCGACCGCCGGCGCGGCATCGGGCGGTGACCCGCCAGTCCGGAACCCCTTGCCCGGCAAGCCATTCGAAGCGCACTTCCGGGCCGGTCTCGACCGCGCCGAGGGCTGCCGTCAGGGGGGCGCCGTCGGCGGTCCGGAAGGTGAGGGCGTCGGGGCGGACGAAGCGGATGGAGGGGCCGCTGTAGCCCTTGTCGTCGTCGGTCCCGGCAAGGGCCAGGCCGTCGCGGCGCGCGGTCAGGCGGCTGTCGACGAGCACGCGGCGGGCGCCGCTCCGGTCCAGCGGCCAGGCGCGAATCAGCACCTTTTCCGTCACTGCAACGCCAAGTCCCCGCACCTGCCAGTCGATCTCGGCCGAGATCCGCGCCGAGCCGTCGGCGAGGCGGGCCGCGGAGACGCCCTTCACGTCGTAGGTGATGTCCTTCATCACCCAGCTGTCGGCGACCTGGCGCCCGTCCAGCAGGATGCGCCGCCAGGCCGAATAGACCCCCCGCTGGTGCAGGTGGTCGTCCGGCCGGTCCTCGGTCAGCACCGTTCCGTCGGGCGCGTGAAGGGGATGGATGTAGTGCAGCCGCCAGGGCTCGGCCGGCGCGGGGCCCGGCCGGGTGCGGTAGAAAAGGATCGGGGTCGCGCCGTCGCGGACCGCCACGCCGTCGGGCGTGCGCTCCACCGCCAGCTGAGCCGCTGCCGGGCCGGCCGCGAACAGGGCGACCAGCAGGGCGAGGCGGGCGAGCGCCGTCCGGCCCGCCGCCCTTGACGCGGGACCTGGCCTGTCGTGCGGTGGGGCGCTGTCACGGGACCGTTCGCTCATGCTTCCTCTCGATCGCCGAACCCTGCTGGGCCTCGGGGCCGCCGCCGCCGTCGTTCCGGGAGACGCCGCAGGCGCCGCCCGGGCGCCGTGCGTCCGCACCCGGGGCGGCATCCTCGCAGGCTACTCTGACACCGGTGTCAGCGTGTTCAAGGGAATTCCCTACGGCGCCGACACCGGGCCGCGCCGCTTCCAGGCGCCGGTTCCGCCCAAGCCTTGGCGCGGAGTCCGCGAGGCGGTCGCCCACGGCCCGGCCTCGCCGCAGGCCCGGCCGCCGGAGGCGGCGTCGGAGGACTGCCTCTGCCTCAACGTCTGGACGCCCGGCCTCGACGGCGGGAAGCGGCCGGTGATGGTCTACATCCACGGCGGGGCCTACAGCTCGGGCTCCGGGTCGGACCCGCTGTACGACGGCCGGCGGCTGGCCGCACGGGGCGAGGTGGTGGTGGTCACCCTGAACCACCGGCTGAGCGCCCTGGGCTATCTCTACCTGTCGCGGTTCGACCGCCGCTTCCCGGATTCCGGCAACGCCGGCCAGCTGGACCTGGTGCTGGCGCTGCGCTGGGTGCGCGACAACATCGCGGCCTTCGGCGGCGATCCGGGAAGGGTGATGCTGTTCGGCCAGTCCGGCGGCGGGGCCAAGATCGCCACCCTGATGGCCATGCCCGCCGCCCGCGGCCTGTTCCACCGCGCCGCCACGATGAGCGGCCAGCAGCTCACCGCCTCGGGCCCGCTGAACGCGACGAGGCGAACCCGCGCCTTCCTCGATGCGCTGGGCGTCGCGCCCGGGCGGGCCGGCGAACTGGCGACCATGCCGGTTGAGCGGCTGACCGAGGCGCTCTCGACCGTCGATCCGGTGATTGGCTCGGGCGGGCTCTACTTCGGCCCCGTGCTGGACGAGCGGAGCCTGACCCGGCACCCCTTCTACCCCGACGCCCCGCCGCTCTCGGCCGACATCCCGATGATCATCGGCAACACCCGCGACGAGACGCGCTACTTCATGGGACGGAGCGACCCGACCACCTGGAGCCTGGGCTGGGACGAACTGCCCGCGCGGCTGATCCCGCAGATGCGCGTGGACATCGACCCGGAGACGGTGGTGGCCACCTACCGGAGTCTCTATCCGCACTACAGCCCGACCGAGGTCTATTTCGCCGCCACCACCGCCAGCCGTTCGTGGCGGGCGGCCATCGTCGAGGCCGAGCTTCGCGCGGCCCAGGGCAGCCCGGCCTTCGTCTACCAGCTGGACTGGCGCTCGCCCAAGGACGGCGGCAAGTGGGGCGCGCCGCATACGCTCGACATCCCGCTCGTGTTCGGGACCCTCGACGCGCCGGACTCCATCACCGGGACAGACGCGCGGGCGAGGGCCATGTCCGACCTCATGATGGACGCCTTCATCGCCTTCGCCCGCGCCGGCGATCCGAACCATGACGGCCTGCCCGCCTGGGAGCCGTACGACCTGGAGCGCCGCCGGACGATGGTGTTCGACGACGCTACGCGGATGGAGGACGACCCGCGCGGGGCCGAACGGCGGCTGTTCGAGAAGGTCCCGTTCATCCAGCAGGGGACGTAGGACGTAGGCTCTTTCCCTCTCCTTCAGGAGAGGACGCGAGCCCTCGCGCAGCGAGGGGAGCGGGTGAGGCGTGTCATGTCCCGCGACGCGGCTCCGAAATCCTCGTCCTTCGACAAGCTCAGGATGAGGATTTCTACTGAAGCCTGAATTCGACCTCATCCTGAGCCTGTCGAAGGACGAGGACGTGGCAATCGGTGTCGGCGTGGTGCGCCGGCTGACGCCTCACCGGCTCCGTCGCCGCTGCGCGACGCCGCTCGCCTCCTCTCCCGAGGGAGAGGGAAGATGCCGAGCGCTGCCTCCTACCGCCTCACGTCCAGCGCCCCGCCCCCCATGAGCGCGCGGATGTCGCGTTCGGCGGCGAGGTTGAAGTCGCCGGGGATGGTGTGCTTCAGACGGGCGGCGGCGACGCCGAACTCCAGCGTCTCCTGGTCGGCGAAGCCGCGGCGCAGGCCGTGGATGATACCGGCGGCGAAGGCGTCGCCGCCGCCGATGCGGTCGACGATGGCCATCATCGAGCCCGGCTCGGTCTTCCATGTGGCCTCGCGGCTGTACATGCGGCCGGCCAGGTCGTGGTGCTCGACCGAGTGCTGCACACGGATGGTGCAGATCATGCGCTGCAGCCGCGGGAAGGCCTCGAAGGCGGCCTCGGCGGCGGCGCGGCGGCGCTCGCCGCCCTCCATGCCCTCGAAGCTCTTGCCCAGGATCAGCGACACGTCCCGGTGGTCGCCGAACAGGACGTCGGCCTGCTCCAGCAGCTCGCGCAGGATGGCCGGCGCGTCGCCGGCCCAGGCCTCCCAAAGCTTCTGGCGGTAGTTGCCGTCGAAGGAGACCGTCAGCCCCTTGTCGCGCGCCGCCCGGGCCGCCCGCACGGCCGCGGCGGCGGAGTCCGGGCCGATGGCGGGGGTGACGCCCGACAGGTGGAACCAGTCGGCGCCCTCCAGCTCCCGCTCCCAGTCGATGCGCTCGATGGCGGCGCGGGCGAAGGCCGAGTTGGCGCGGTCGTACAGCACCTCGGATGGCCGCGTGCCGGCGCCCGGGGTGAGAAAGTAGAGGCCCATGCGGCCGGGCTCGCGGTGCAGGCCGGAAACGTCGACACCGTGGCGGCGGATCTCCTCCACCGCGG
>DASPLM010000431.1:0-2384 GCA_035627575.1 Caulobacteraceae bacterium
CCTGATGGTGGTGCCCTATGTGCGGCCGATGAACCACGACGGCCGCGCCGCCCTCCTGGGCGCCCTGTTCGACGTCACCGACCGCATGAAGGCCGAGCAGGGCCTCCGTGCGGCCACGGCCGAGGCCGAGTCCGCCCGCGCCGCCGCCGAGGCGGCGAACTACGCCAAGAGCGAGTTCCTCGCCAACATGAGCCACGAGATCCGCACGCCCCTGAACGGCGTGGTCGGCATGGCCGACCTGCTGTCGCGCAAGGACCTCGGCCCTGAGGAGAAGGAGATCGTCGAGATCATCCGCGCCTCGGGCCAGACGCTGGAGCGCCTGCTGTCGGACATCCTCGACCTGGCGCGGGTCGAGTCCGGGCTGATCCAGCTGGAGAGCGAGCCCTTCCACCTGGGCGACACCATCCGCTCCGTCGCGGGCCTGTCGCGCCTGAAGGCGGACGAGAAGGGAATCGACCTGCGCGTCGAGGTCGACCCGGCCGTCGACCACGCCTTCGTCGGCGACGTGGTGCGCGTGCGCCAGATCCTGACCAACCTGGTCTCCAACGCCGTGAAGTTCACCGACGCCGGCCACGTGTCCATCGAGGCGCGGCAGGCGGGCGAGGCGATCCGCTTCGAGGTGGCCGACACGGGCGTGGGCTTCGACGCCGACGCCAAGGAGAAGGTGTTCGGCCGCTTCCAGCAGGCCGACGGCTCGATCACCCGCCGCTTCGGCGGCACCGGCCTGGGCCTCGCCATCTCGCGCGAGCTGGCCGGGCTGATGGGCGGCGAGCTGGACTGCGACAGCACGCCGGGCGAAGGCTCGCGCTTCTGGTTCGAACTGCAGTTGGCCTCGGCCGACGCTGCGGCGGACAACGACGGCGCCGACGAGGCGCTGCACGAGCCCGTGGGCGAAGAGGGGCGCAGCCTGCGCATCCTGGTGGCCGACGACCACCCGACCAACCGCAAGGTGGTGGAGCTGATCCTGCGCGACGCCGGCGTCGACCTGGTCAGCGTCACCAACGGGGCCGAGGCCGTGGCGGCCTATGAGACCGGCGCGTTCGACCTGGTTCTGATGGACATGCAGATGCCCGTGATGGACGGGCTCAGCGCCGTGCGCGCGATCCGCAGCTGCGAGACCGAGCGGGAGACCCCGCGCACGCCGATCCTGATGCTGACCGCCAACGCCTTGCCCGAGCACGTGGAGCAGGGCCGCAAGGCCGGGGCGGACGGCCACGTGGCCAAGCCGATCACCGCGCCCGGCCTGATCGGCGCCATCTCGGCGGCGCTGGACGCTTCGGAAGAGGCCAGGGCCGCCAAGGCCGCGTGAACGGGAACGGCGAGGCGAGGCGACGGTTGTCTCCGGACAGCCCGGAGGCCGCCATGTCCACCATCCCGCAGTCGACCCTGCTCCGCCAGGAGCTTGTGAAGGGGCGCGAGCACGAAGGCCCGCGCGACGCCGTCGACACCGCCGTGCCGTCTCCGTCGGACAAGCCGCGCGACGAGCCGGGCGGCGACCGGCGATCCCCGAAGTCGGACGGCGGCGACTGAGGTCGGAACGGCCAGGCTGGGGAGGGCGTTACCCCTCCATGCTGAAATGGGCCGGAATATTCCTCGTCCTCATGATCGTCGCCGGCATCCTCGGCTTCGTCGTGGACGTCGCGGGCGGGATCGCGAAGATCCTGTTCTTCGTCTTCCTGGTCGCCGCGGCGGCGACCTTCGCCATGAAGGCGATGAAGCGTCGCGGCAGCGGAGCCTGAGCCCCGCCGCCGCGCGGCCGCCCTAGTCGAAGATGTCGAAGATGCTGTGGCGCTTCTTGTGGCCATAGTGGCCGCGTTCGCCGTATTCGCCGCGTTCGCCGTACTCGCCCCGCTCGCCGTAGCCGCCCCAGGCGCCGGCGGGCGGCCGCGCGCCGTAGCCGGGCTGCGGCGGGTAGGGCTGCTGCGGGGACGGGGTCGGAGCGGCGGCCGGCGCCTGGGCCGCGCCCTCGGCGTGGGCCGCGGCCATCAGCTTCTCCAGTTCGCCCCGGTCCAGCCAGACTCCGCGGCAGGTGGGGCACATGTCGAACTGCACGCCGGAGCGGTCGACCGTGGTCATCGAGGCATTGTCGTTGGGGCAGAGAAGCAGGGGCATGGGACCTCCGTGAGTGGGTGGCGCCCGACGCTGATCCAGAGCCGGGCCACGCGCCGGCGGCGCGCGGCGGTCCGACATCGCGACGCCGATCACCAAGGATCGCCGTCGCCAGAGGGGCCCGGTCCCGCCGGCCGAACATGGGGGAGCGCGAGGGCGGTGGCAAGGCGGGTCATGGGGGACGCATGCCCTCTCCCTCGGGAGAGGGAAGCGAGGCTCACCCCTCGTCGTCCTCCGCCGCCCGGGCCTCGGCCGGCACGTCCGACTTGGCGCGG
>DASPLM010000432.1:0-2721 GCA_035627575.1 Caulobacteraceae bacterium
CGACGAGGCGGTGCTGATCGGCCCCGCGCCGGCCCGCGAGAGCTACCTCGTGCCCGAGAAGATACTCGCCGCCGCCAGGCAGACGGGCGCAGAGGCCATCCACCCCGGCTACGGCTTCCTGTCGGAGAACGCGGCGTTCGCGGAAGGCGTGAAGGCCGCCGGGCTGGTCTGGGTCGGCCCGCCGCCGGCCGCCATCCGGGCCATGGGCCTGAAGGACGCGGCCAAGAAGCTGATGGCGGAAGCCGGCGTGCCGGTGACGCCAGGCTACCTGGGCGAGGACCAGTCGCTGGAGCGCCTGTCGGCAGAGGCGGCCAAGGTCGGTTACCCTGTCCTGATCAAGGCCGTGGCCGGCGGCGGCGGCAAGGGCATGAAGAAGGTCGAGGCGGCGGGCGATTTCGCAGACGCCCTGGCCAGCGCCCAGCGCGAGGCCAAGGCCGCCTTCGGCAACGACCAGGTCCTGATCGAGAAGTACGTCACTCGCCCGCGCCATATCGAGGTGCAGATCTTCGGCGACAGCCACGGCAATGTGGTCCACCTGTTCGAGCGCGACTGCTCGCTGCAGCGCCGCCACCAGAAGGTGATCGAGGAAGCCCCGGCGCCGGGCATGGACGAGGCGACCCGAGCCGCCGTCACGACTGCGGCCATCCGCGCCGCCCAGGCCGTGAACTACGTCGGCGCCGGGACGGTCGAGTTCATCGCCGATGCGTCCGCCGGCCTGCACGGCGACCGCATCTGGTTCATGGAGATGAATACCCGGCTGCAGGTCGAGCATCCGGTGACCGAGATGGTCACCGGCCAGGACCTGGTCGAGTGGCAACTGCGCGTCGCCGCGGGCGAGCCCCTGCCGCTCACCCAGGACGAGATCGAACTGAACGGCTGGGCCATGGAGGCGCGCCTCTACGCGGAGGATCCGGCCAAGGGGTTCCTGCCCTCCATCGGCCCGCTGGACCACTTCCGCCTGCCGGAGGGCGAGAGTGTCCGTGTCGACACCGGCGTGGAGGAGGGTGGCGAGGTCAGCCAGTACTACGACCCGATGATCGCCAAGCTGATCGTCCACGCCGAAACGCGCGAGGAAGCCGCCGCCGAACTGGCCGCCGCCTGCCGTGAGGTCGAGGTCTGGCCGGTACGCACCAACGCCGCCTTTCTGGCCCGCTGCGCCGGGCACGCGGACTTCGTCGACGGCGACGTGGATACCGGCTTCATCCCGGCGCGGCTGGAGTCGCTCGTGCCGGCCGCACATTCGCCCGATGTCGTCATTGCCGCCCTGGCCCTGGCCGCGCAGGACGCTGCGGCCAAGCTCGGCCTGCCCGCGGACGGCGACCGCCTCAGCCCGTGGCAGGCGACGCCGGAGGGCCTCTACGGCTTCCGTCTCAACGCCGAGCCCTTTATCGAGCATCGCGTCGAGGTCGGCGGCGAGACCGTCCGCGGCCGGGTCCGGCCGTTGAACGCGGGCGAGTGGCGCTGGGTCATCGAGCACGAGGGCCGATTCGAGGACGCCAGCATCCAGCACGAGATGGTCATCGTCGGCGAGCGCCGGGCGCTCAATTTCGTCCGCTCCGACTACGGCGTGGTGCTGTTCGACGAGGGTGCGGCCATCGAGGTGCGCGAGAGCGAACTGGCTGGTTCGGGCGTGGTGGAGGCGGCCGCCTCCGGCTCCCTGACGGCGCCCATGCCGGGGAGGATCGTCGCCGTCCAGGCCAAGGCGGGCGATACGGTCGCCAAGGGCGCGCCGCTGCTGGTCATGGAAGCCATGAAGATGGAGCATGCCATGACTGCGCCCTTCGACGGCGTGGTGGCCGAGCTTCCGGTGGCGCCCGGCGATCAGGTAGTCGAGGGCGCTCTGCTGGTTAAGGTGGAGGCGGCGGCTTCCTAGCGGCTGCGTCCTCCTCGTCCTTCGACAAGCTCAGGATGAGGACGATTGTAGATGTCAGGCGCGACTCTCAGGCTCGATCTCAGGCTCCAAGTAGCCTCATCCTGAGCTTGTCGAAGGACGAGGCGGCCCTGCCGCCCTTGGCGGCGCTTCGTGCCTCCAGGCGCCGGTATCATCGAGCGGGCGAAGGAGAGGGAGATCGCGACATCGGGTCCCTTCCGACTCCTGGCCAACCGGGGTTAAACACCCGCCATGCCTCTTCATCTGATCAAGCTCTGCGTCGGCGTCGAGAAAGTCGAGCAGCTGACCCAGTGGGGCCGCGAGGAACGCGGGCGGAACGGCGCGCCCATCGTGCACACCCGCATGACGCCCAAGCGCCTCGCCGAGGTGCTGGACGGCGGGTCGCTCTACTGGGTGATCAAGGGCGTGGTGCAGTGCCGCCAGCGTATCCTGTCCATCGATACCCTGGAGGACGGCCAGCGCAGCCGTTGCGAAATCACCCTGGACGACGAAGTGGTGCACGTGGCGCCGCAGCGTCGCGGCGCTTTCCAGGGCTGGCGCTACTACGACAAGGACGTCACCCCGGATCTGTCCAACTGGGACGCCGGCGAGCTGCCGGCGGGATTCGCCGAAGAACTGCGAGCGCTGGGCGCCTGGTAGGTTTCAGACCGGCAGGTTGTCGATCAGCCTGGTCTGGCCGAGCTTCGCCGCGGCCAGGATGCGCGCGGGCCCGGTGATCCGGGACCTGAAGGGCGACAGATCTTCGGCGCTGCGGATGGCGACGTAGTCCACGCTGTCGAAGCCGGCCCGGAGGATTTCGGCCGTGGCCCACGCTTCCGCCTCCGCAGGAA
>DASPLM010000433.1:0-2425 GCA_035627575.1 Caulobacteraceae bacterium
CGCGTGGTGGACGAGGGCATGACGCTGACGGTGTGCCCGCTGTCGAACCTGAAGCTGTGCGTGGTCGACGACCTGAAGGACCACCCGATCCCGCGGATGCTGGACCTGGGCATCAGGGCCACGATCAACTCCGACGACCCGGCCTACTTCGGCGGCTACGTCGGCGCGAACTACGTGGAGCTGGCGCGGGCGACGGGGCTGGGCCGCGAGGCGCTGGTCACCCTGGCGCGCAACAGCTTCGAGGGGGCGTTCCTGGGGGAGGCGGAGAAGGCGCGGCATCTGGCCGAAATCGAGCGCTACGCCGTTTCCGCTGCCTGATCGTGCAAGGGTCTGCGGGCTAGCGACGCTTCGGCGGCAGGTAAATCGGTCCCAGGGTGTCGATGATCTTCTGCGCGTCGAGCAGGCGCCAGCGATAGTCCGCCGATGCCGCGTCGGCGGGATTTCGGAACAGCACGCCGATGTCGCTGCGGTAGCCGTTCGGCTGGGTGTTCAGGACCATGCCGTAGAGGGTATGGGCGTCCGACTGGCGGAAGTCGAAGCGCTCCACGACGAGGACGGAGGGCTGCTTGTCCTTCAGGGCCAGTTCGGCCGCCCGGAGCAGGGCCATTTCCTCGACGATCGCGCCGGAAGCGCGGTGTCCGAACATCCGCACGGTCAGATAGCTGGCGCCCTTGAAGTTCCGGGCGACGTAGCCGTCCTCCGTGTCCCACAGGTTGATGGAGCCGTAGCGCGGCACGCGCCCCGGCGCTTCCGCTTCCGGCAGATAGGCGGCCAGCATCTTCAGCATCTCGCCATTCTCGCTCGCCAGATCGCGCAGGCCCGCGCGCAGGTCCGGGGAATCGGCTAGCTCTCCTGACGTCGGCTGAAGGGTCGCCGCCAGCTTCGGGTCCAGTTCGGCGAACCGGTCGACCAGGGCGGCGATCACCGACCAGTCGGCGTTCGCGCCCACGGCCATCAGGGCGGAGAGGATCGCCTGGCGGCTGTAGGGCCGTTCGGCGAAGGCCTGCATCGCCAGGGCCTCGGCCTCCTTCTGGCGGCCGAGCGTCCGCAGGGCGTAGGCGCGAAGCAGGACGATCCCGTTGCCCATGCCCCGGCGGAAGTGCAGCTCGGATCGGTCCGGCGCGGCCGCTTCGGCGAGGTCGAGATCGGCCAGCGCAGCGGCAGCATCACCAGCCGCAAGATTGTGAAGCGCCCGGCCGCGCAGCAGGCTGGCCTTCCGCATCCAGTGGGCCGGACCGACGCGTGGGTCCGCCAGCGCCGAGTCGCAACTGCGCACGCCCCCCGCCCCCGGGGCGATTTCCGCACGATGCGTGTAGCGCGCATAGGTCGACAGGATGCCGGCGATATTGTTCTCGAAGCTCACGCCATCACTTCGATCGGTCGGCGGGTCATAGCCGTCGCAGGCGAAGAAGGCCGCGCGGTTCTCGTCGGCGGCGCGGGCCTCGCCGCCAGCGGCCAGCAAGAAGGCAAGCGCCGCAACGGCGCCGAGCGACAGGCGGATCATCGGCCCCTCCCCAGAAGCGACCCGAAGCTTGGCCGAACTGGCGGCGTCTGGCCAGACCCCTGGCTGTCGCCGAGACGCCGTCGCGCCGCTTGACTCAACCGAGTCGCTCACACAGGGTCCGGCCGCTCTCGCGGGAGAGATCGGCGGCCTTTTCGGAGGGCGTCGGAGCCGAAGGCGCAACCGCCCCGGAAACGCTCAGGCAAAAGGACCGCGAGGCGCGATAGACGCTGGAAAGCAGCCCGCGAGGGCTCGCCGACGGAGCAAGGACGGCCTTCGGCCGTTCGGAATCTCTCAGGCTTCAGGACAGCGGGGGCGTGTCGGGGCGGTGGGACCGTCCGCGGACGCGTCCCTTGTTGGAGAAGCCGATGTCTGAAGCGAACAGCGACCTCAAGCGCACCCCCCTCTACGACGCCCACGTGGCCGCAGGCGCGCGCATCGTGCCCTTCGCCGGCTACGAGATGCCGGTGCAGTACGCGGGCGAGAACGGGGGCGTGCTCAACGAGCACCGCTGGACCCGCGAGCACGCCGGCCTGTTCGACGTCTCGCACATGGGCCAGGCCAAGATCACCGGCGCCGACGCCATCGCCCAGTTCGAGCGCTTCTGCTGCGGCGACTACGAAGGCCTCAAGCCCGGCAAGCAGCGCTACTCCCTGCTGCTGAACGACCAGGGCGGCATCCTGGACGACCTGATGGCGGGCAAGCCGGACGAGGACGGCCTGTTCGTCGTCGTCAATGCGGGCTGCAAGGACGCCGACTTCGCCTACATCGGCGGCAAGCTGCAGGGCGACGCGACCCTGACCCGGCTGGAAGACCGCGCCCTGCTGGCGATCCAGGGGCCCGAGGCCGCCGAGGTCATGGCGAAGCACGAGCCGAAGCTGGCCGAGATGGGCTTCATGGACAGTGCGCGCATGCCGCTGTTCG
>DASPLM010000434.1:0-2604 GCA_035627575.1 Caulobacteraceae bacterium
GGGAGAGAGAGGATGGGATCAGGCGCGCCCTTCACCCGGCGAAGGAAGGTCCCTAGGGTTCCCCCGCTACCGGAGTGTTCCCCATGATCCGTCCCCTCGTCGCGCTCGCCGCCGTCCTCCTGGCCACCGCCGCCGCCGCCCAGGCGGCGCCGAGGATCGATCCCGTGCGCATCGCCGCCCACACCATGGCCCTGGCCTCGGACGAGTTCGAGGGCAGGGCGCCCTCCACCCCGGGCGAGACCCGGTCCACCCAGTGGATCGCAGACCAGTTCAGGGCGGCCGGACTGGAGCCGGCGGGACCGAACGGGTCCTACTTCCAGGAGGTGCCGCTGTACCGCTTCACGCGGAAGGGGCCGGCGCAGTCGAGCTTCAGGATCGGCGGCCAGGCCATGGCGGTGACGCCGGCCGAGGACATTCTCATCAACTCGATACGCCCGGAGCCGCAGGCCCGGGTCTCCGACGTCCCCGTCGTGTTCGTCGGCTACGGGGTGAAGGCGGACGAGCGCGGTTGGGACGACTTCAAGGGCATGGACCTGAAGGGCAAGCTGCTGGTCATGCTGGTCAACGATCCGGACTTCGAAGCGCCCGCCGGCCACCCGACGCACCGGAAGTTCGACGGCCAGGCCATGACCTACTATGGCCGCTGGACCTACAAGTTCGAGGAGGCGGCCCGGCAGGGGGCGGCGGGCGTGCTGGTGGTGCACGAGACCGCGGGGGCCGGCTACCCGTGGACGGTGCTGAAGAACTCGGACAACGCGCCGAAGTTCGACATCGTACGAGCCGACCCGGCAAGCCACAGCGCCCCCGTGCAGGGCTGGATCCAGAGGAGCGTGGCCGAGGCTCTGTTCCGCCGCGCCGGCCAAGACTTCGCCGCCCTGAAGGAGGCCGCGAAGCGGGCCGACTTCCGTCCCGTGGCGCTGCAGGGCGTGACCTTCTCCACCGCCTTCGACGTCGAGGCGGCGAAGATCACCAGCCGCAACGTCATGGCCAGGGTGACGGGTTCGAAACACCCGGACGAGGCGCTGATCTACGGCGCCCACTGGGACGCGTTCGGCCGCGGGGTGGCCGACGCGAGCGGCGACGACATCTACAACGGGGCCATCGACAACGCGACGGGCGTGGCCGCCCTGATCGAGCTGGGCCGCGTGTTCGCCCAGGGGCCGAAGCCGGAGCGGACGGTGATCTTCGTCTCCTGGACGGCCGAGGAGTCGGGCCTGATCGGCTCGCAGCACTACGCGCTGAACCCGGTGGTCCCGCTGGAGACCACGGTGGGCAATCTCAACGTCGACAGCCTCCTGCCGGGGCCCGCGCCCAGGGAGATCGTCGTCATCGGCTACGGCAAGGGCGAACTGGACGACTGGCTGGCGCGCGAGGCGGCCGTCAAGGGCCGGGTGCTGATCCCCGACCCGGCGCCCCAGGCCGGCGCCTTCTACCGGTCCGACCATTTCCCGCTGGCCAGGCTGGGGGTGCCGGTGCTGTTCCCCAGCGCGGGCTTCACGGGCTTCAACGCCGCCAGCCAGGACTACGTCAAGAACCGCTACCACCAGCCGTCCGACGAGTGGGATCCCTCCTGGACCTTCGAAGGCGCGGCCGAGGACGTGCAGCTGATGTACGCGGTGGGCTGGAAGCTCGCCAACAGCCGCGCCTGGCCTGGCTGGAAACCGGGCGCCGAGTTCGCGGCCGAGCGGCAGCGGTCGGCGGCGCGCCGGAAATAAGCCGACTGGTGCTTGGCGCAACGCGGCGAGTTAGAAGCCGCCGCGACGCCGGTGGCGAAGGAAAGCGGTTTCATCGGGTCGCTGGTTCGAATCCAGCCAGCTGTTCGCGGCTGTAGCTCAGTGGGAGAGCAGTACACCGCTTCCGGATTATTCCCCGGCGTCGCCCTGTCCGGGCGGTGGCGCAGGATGCGGCTACCTCGGTGGTCGGTTCGAATCCGACGGGCCTTTGGGCCTTGCTGCTCTGCAGGTGAGCCTAACGCCGCGGCCGATTCAATTCCCCGCCTCTGACGATTGCGTGTTGCACGACGCAACAAGCCTCGCTATACGAACCTCGCGCTGGTGGCGCAGGAAGCGGTTACATCGGGACCTGAGGGTGGCTGGTTCGAATCCAGCCGGCCGTTCGCGGCCGTAGCTCAGTTGGATAGAGCATCAGGCAAAACCCGCTTCCGATCTGTTCCCCAGCGTATCGCCTGCGGTGGCGCAGGAGACGGTTACTTCGTTCAACTCTCCCCCATGGGGTGAGGCCCGCAAGGGCGGTCCGTCTTCGCCTTTCCCCATGGGCTGCTTCGACGATCGTCCGGCGCTTCGGCGGCGGACACGACGGTGGCGTAGGGCGCGGATACTTCGCCTTCAACGCGGGAGTTGCGGGTTCGAATCCCGCCGCGGGCTTGCCCGTGTAGCTTAACGGTAAAGCACCTTTCCGCGCCCGCCCTTTCCCCGTCGTTTTCGTCTCAGACGCTCGCCGGCGGCGGCGACAGGAGCGGGATACATCGTCGACCGAGGACGGCCGTGGTCTCGACCAGGGTCCGGGCGGTTACGCACCGGTGAAATCGTCCTCCCGATTCGAACATTCCCCGCCGACGAGCATCGTTTTTTGTTGCACCACGCA
>DASPLM010000435.1:0-6141 GCA_035627575.1 Caulobacteraceae bacterium
CCGCGCATGGACATAGGTCACGCTGATCGGGCTCTCGGCGGCCAGGGCCTCGAAGGCGTCGAGGGCCGATCCGTCCGGATCGTTGTCCACGACGATCAGCTCGACCTCGCCGGGCGCGAAGCCGGCCTGGGCCACGACCGAGCGGGCGGCCAGGGTCATCGGCCCGGGCCGGCGGAAGGTCGGCATGACCACGCTGACGGCGGGACGATTCATCGGGCGGCGTCCTGAAGCGGGACGCCCGCCGTCTCAATTCGGGCGGGCCGGAGCGTGCACGTTTCGCCGGCGCCGGCGGCAATTGCCTGGTTCAAAAGCGGTCTGGCCAGGATCATCGGCCCTCGTCGTCCCCGGGAGGCATTCCCGTCCCGGGAGGTGCAAGGAGCGGGCCGCTTCGCCCGGGACGGGAATCCCAGGCGACCAAGAGCGCCAGGCCAGTGTCCGCGGCGCTTACGTCCCGATGGCGGCGCGGGGCGCGGCGAACAGCCCGGGCCGGCTCCACGGCAGCACCGCCAGCGTCAGGCAGGCGGCTGCGACATAGCACCACGGGCAGTGCGCCGCGGCCGGCGCGGACGCCGTCAGGCAGTGCCCGAGGATCGTCTCCGACAGTCGGGTCCAGGCGAAGCCCACGGCGGCGAACAGCGCGCCCAGGGACGCCAGCAACAGCCGGATCTGCATCGGGTTGGACAGTCGGACGGGCACGGCGGCCTCCACGCGAAGGGACATGGGCGAGCGATCGGACCCCAGCCTTACGCCCCGCCCACGCGGCCGGCCCACTCCGTAATTCCCCTAGCTTGGTCGCCACCGGGCGCTTCGGCACTGGGAAGGCTGACCGCCACCTTCACCTTTGGGCCCGGGGAACCACTGCGAATGCCCGCCTTGACCAACTCCAACGACGAAGGCGCGCCTGGCGCGACGCTGATGGCGATCCTCCTCGCCATCGGCGCCTTCGTCTCCATCTTCATGGCCGCCTGGGCGCAGGATCCGCTCTACCGGATCCATGCCTTCGTCCTCATGGGCGCCTTCACCCTCGGCGCCGCGGGCATGCTCGTGGCCATGACCAACGGCGGCTTCCGCAAGTCGCCGGGCTACATGGACGGCGTCATCCGCGCCGGCGTGATCGCCTCGATGATCTGGGCCCTGGTGGGCCTGACCGTCGGGTGCGTCATCGCCGCCCAGCTGTCGTTTCCGGCCCAGCTCTACTTCCCGGAGCACGGCTGGTTGAACTTCGGCCGGTTGCGGCCGCTGCACACCTCGGGCGTGATCTTCGCCTTCGGCGGCAACGTGCTCATCGCCACCTCCTTCTGGGTGGTGCAGCGGACCTGCAAGGCGCGGCTGTTCGGCGGCGTCCTGCCGTGGTTCGTGTTCTGGGGCTACCAGCTGTTCATCGTGCTCGCCGCCACCGGCTACGTGCTGGGCGTCACCCAGTCGCGCGAGTACGCCGAGCCGGAGTGGTACGTCGACCTGTGGCTGACCCTCGTCTGGGTCGCCTATCTGGTCACTTTCCTGGGCACGATCTGGAAGCGGCAGGAAAAGCACGTCTACGTCGCCAACTGGTTCTACCTGGCCTTCATCGTCACGATCGCCATCCTGCACCTGGTCAACAACGCGGCCATCCCGGTCAGCGCCTTCTCCAGCCGCAGCTACGGCGCCTTCTCCGGCGTCCAGGACGCCCTGGTGCAGTGGTGGTACGGCCACAACGCGGTCGGCTTCTTCCTCACGGCCGGCTTCCTGGCCATCATGTACTACTTCGTGCCCAAGCGGGCCGAGCGGCCGGTCTACTCTTACCGCCTCTCGATCGTGCACTTCTGGGCGCTGATCTTCATCTACATCTGGGCCGGCCCGCACCACCTGCACTACACGGCCCTGCCGCAGTGGGCGCAGACGCTGGGCATGACCTTCTCGATCATGCTGTGGATGCCCAGCTGGGGCGGCATGATCAACGGCCTGATGACCCTGCAGGGCGCGTGGGACAAGCTGCGCACCGACCCGGTCATCAAGATGCTGGTGCTGTCGATCGCCTTCTACGGCATGTCGACCTTCGAGGGCCCGCTGATGTCGGTCCGCGCGGTCAACTCGCTCAGCCACTACACCGACTGGACCATCGGCCACGTGCATTCCGGCGCGCTGGGCTGGGTCGGCTTCGTCTCCTTCGGCGCGATGTACATGCTGGTGCCGTGGCTCTGGAAGAAGCCGGCGCTCTACTCGCTGAAGCTGGTCGACTGGCACCTGTGGATCGCGACGCTCGGCCTCGTCCTCTACATCGCCGCGATGTGGGTGTCGGGGGTGATGGAAGGCCTGATGTGGCGCGCCTACACGCCCGAAGGCTTCCTCCAGTACAGCTTCGTCGAGACCGTCAGCGCCAAGCACATCTCGAACGTGATCCGTCTCGTCGGGGGCCTGCTCTACCTCGCCGGCGCCGGGATCATGGCCTTCAATCTCTGGAAGACGGTCCGCATGTCGGCCGGCGCGGTGAAGGCCGAGCCGATGCCGGGCGTGCGCGCCGCCCTCCCGCTGGCCGCCGAATAGGAGGGCGGACCCATGTGGAAGCATCACGGCAAACTCGAGCGTCACTCGCTCGCCCTGCTCGGCGCCATCGTCGTCGTCGTCTCCATCGGCGGCATCATCGAGATCGCGCCGCTGTTCTACCTGGAGAGCACCATCGAGGAGGTGGACGGCGTGCGTCCCTACACCCCCCTCGAGCTCGCCGGCCGGGACATCTACGTCCGCGAGGGCTGCTACACCTGTCACTCGCAGATGGTGCGTCCCCTGCGCGACGAGGTGGAGCGCTACGGCCACTACAGCCTCGCCGCCGAGAGCATGTACGACCACCCGTTCCAGTGGGGCTCCAAGCGCACGGGGCCTGACCTGGCGCGGGTCGGCGGCAAGTACTCGGATGCCTGGCACGTCGATCACCTGCGTGATCCGCGCGCCCTGGTGCCCGAGAGCGTCATGCCGCCCTACGCCTTCCTGTCGGACAAGCCGCTGGACTACAGCATGATGCGCGCCCGCCTGGTGGCCCAGAAGCGCGTGGGCGTGCCCTACAGCCAGGACGCCATCGCCAACGCTGAGGCCGACACCGTGGCCCAGGCTGATCCGTTCGGCGACGCCGCCGGCCTGCAGAAGCGCTACGGCGCCAAGGTGCAGGTCCGCGACTACGACGGCGACCCGACGAAGCTCACCGAGATGGACGCCCTGGTGGCCTATCTGCAGATGCTCGGCACCCTGGTCGACTTCTCGACCTACAAGGCCGAAGCCGCTGAAAACCTGAGGTAGGGCCGTGACTTACGACACCATCGCCGCCTTCGCCCAGCAGGGCGGGACCATCTACTTCATGCTGATCTTCGTGGCCGGGGTCGCCTACGCCCTGCAGCCGAAGAAGAAGGCCGAATTCGACCGGGCGGCGCGCCTGCCGCTCGAGGGAGAGGACTGATGTCCGACAAGGAATCCAAGCACGACGCGGTCTCCGGCGTCGACACCACCGGTCACGAGTGGGACGGCATCAAGGAGCTCGACAACCCCCTGCCGCGCTGGTGGCTGTGGGTCTGGTACGTCAGCATCGCCGCCTCGGTGGTCTACTGGGTGCTGATGCCGGCCTGGCCGGGCATCACCGGCTACACCGCCGGGCTGCGCAACCACTCGGACCGCACCAACGTCGCGGCCGAGCTGAAGAGCCTGGCCGCCCAGCGCGGCGCCCAGGGCGCCAAGCTGACCAACGCCAGCCTGCAGGAGATCGAGCAGGACCCGGCGCTGCAGGCCTATGCGCTGGCCGCCGGCGCCTCGGCCTTCGGCGACAACTGCGCCACCTGCCATGGCACGGGCGGCGCCGGGGCCAAGGGCTACCCCAACCTGCGGGACGACGTCTGGATCTGGGGCGGCTCGCTGGACGAGATCGCCCACACCATCCGCGTCGGCGTCCGCTCGGGCCACGGCGAAGCCCGCATGTCCATGATGCCGGCCTTCGGCCGCGAGGGCATGCTGCAGCCGGCCCAGATCAACGACCTGACCCAGTACGTCCTGAACCTGTCCGGCCGCGAGGCCGACCAGGCGGCGGTGGGCCGCGCGACCCAGCTCTACGCGGACAACTGCGCCGCCTGCCACGGCGCGGCCGGGAAGGGCGATATCGCCCAGGGCGCGCCGGACCTGACCGACGGCGAGTGGCTGTACGGCTCGAAGGTCGAGGACATCCACGGACAGATCTGGAACGGCCGGGGCGGCGTCATGCCGGCCTGGGAGACCCGGATGAACGACGAGACCCGCAAGGCCCTCGCCATCTACATCCACGCCAACGCCGGCGGCCGGTAAGCGGCCGGGACCTGGGCGAGCAAAAGCCATGACCGTGGTCATCGACACCCTCAGCCGGCGGACGACGGGGAGCAGCGCGCCCGGCGCCGCCCGCCCGGCGCGGCCGTCGGCTGCCGGCGCCGGCGATCCGGGTCCCGGCAAGCCCCTCTACAAGAAGCGCGAGCCGATCTATCCCAAGCTGGTCCACGGCCCCTGGCGGACCCTGAAGTGGGCCGTGCTCGGCCTGCTGCTGGGCGTCTACTACGTCATGCCATGGATCCGCTGGGAGCGGCCGGGCGACCTGCCCGACCAGGCCGCCCTGGTCGATTTCGCCACGGGCCGCTTCTACTTCTTCGGCCTGCAGCTGTGGGCCCAGGAGGTCTACTTCATCACCGGGGCGATGATCGCCGCCGCCCTGGTGCTGTATCTGGTCACGGCCCTGTTCGGACGCCTGTGGTGCGGCTACGCCTGCCCGCAGACGGTCTGGACGGACCTCTACATCGCCGTGGAGCGCCTCTTCGAAGGCGACCGCAACGCCCGCATGCGCCTCGACAGGGCGCCGCTCAGCTTCAACAAGGTGTGGCGCAAGGGCGGCAAGCACCTGGTGTGGATCCTGATCGCGCTCGGCACGGGCGGCGCCTGGGCCCTCTACTTCCACGATGCGCCGACGCTCTGGGGCCAGTTCTGGACCGGCGAGGCCGAGGCGACCGCCTACCTGTCGGTCGGCGTCCTTACCGGCACGACCTACTGGCTGGCCGGCCACATGCGCGAGCAGGTCTGCACCTACATGTGCCCCTGGCCGCGCATCCAGGGCGCCATGCTGGACCAGGATTCGCTGCAGGTCACCTACCGCTACGACCGGGGCGAGCCGCGGGGCCCGCACAAGAAGGGCCAGCCCTGGGAGGGCCGGGGCGACTGCATCGACTGCAAGGCCTGCGTCGTCGCCTGCCCCATGGGCATCGACATCCGCAACGGGCCGCAACTGGAGTGCATCAATTGCACCCTGTGCATGGACGCCTGCGACGACATCATGGCCAGGGTCGGCCGGCCCAGGGGGCTGATCGGCTTCGACACCGACGCCGCCGTGCTGGCGCGATCCCAGGGCCAGAAGGCGGTCTATCGCTTCGTCCGCGGCCGCACGATCTACTACGCCGTCGCCCTGACCGCGGTGGCCGGAATCATGGGCTGGGGCCTGTTCTTCGGTCGCGCCGCTCTGGACCTCAGCGTCATGCGCGACCGCAACCCGACCTACGTCCAGCTAAAGGACGGCTCGATCCGCAACGGCTACACCCTGCGCCTCTCCAACAAGATGCAGCAGGCCCGCGACCTCGTCGTCGCCTTCGAGGGTCCGGCCGGCGCGCGGCTCCAGGCCGTGGGCATGCCCGACGGGCCGATCACCGCCACCGTCGAGTCGGCCAAGGTCCGTACGGTGCGCGTGTTCGTCATCGTGCCGGCCGCCGCCCTGTCCGACCACTCCACCCCCGCCGCCTTCGTCCTGAAAGACGCGGAGAGCGGCGCGGCCGATCGCGTCAAGACCGTCTTCCTCTCGCCCGGGGAGAGCGCCCGATGAGCGCCCAGGCCAAAGTCCCGTTCACCGTGAAGGGACGGCACGTCCTGTTCGGCGTCGTCGGCTTCTTCGCCGTCGTCATCGCCCTGGACAGCCTGTTCGTGACCTGGGCCGTGCAGACCTTCCCCGGCGAGGTGTCCACCCGCGCCTACGAGGACGGCCTGGCCTACAACCGCACCCTCGCCGCGCGCCAGGAGCAGAAGGCGCTGGGCTGGACCGCGAAGGTGCTGCAGGGCGCCCAGCCCGGCGCCGTGCGCGTGGCCTTCGCCGGCCCGTCCGGCGAGACGCTGGACGGC
>DASPLM010000436.1:0-3836 GCA_035627575.1 Caulobacteraceae bacterium
ACGTTGTTGCCGTCGCCGACCCAGGCCAGGGTCTTGCCGGCCACGTCGCCCCGATGCTCCTCGATGGTCTGGAGGTCGGCCAGGATCTGGCACGGGTGGCTCTTGTCGGTCAGGCCGTTGATCACCGGGATGGTCGCCGCCTGGGCGAAGCGCTCCACGTCCTCATGGCTGTTGGCGCGGATCATCACGGCGTCAACCATGCGCGACAGGACCCGGGCGGTGTCCTCGACCGGCTCGCCGCGGCCCAGCTGCATGTCGCCGGCGTTGGCGATGATGCCCTGCCCGCCCAGCTGGCGGATGGCGGCGTCGAAGGAGAAGCGGGTGCGGGTGGAGTTCTTCTCGAACACCATCGCCAGCACCCGGTCACGGGCCGGGGCGTCGCCGTCGACCTGGCCCCTGGGCCAGCCGCGCCGGGCCTTCTTGCGCGCCTTGGCGTCGTCGAGGATGCCGCGCAGCTCGCCGGGCGTCAGCTTCCACAGGTCGATGAAGTGCCGCGGCGTGGTCACGCCGCCGCCTTGGCGCGCACGGTCTCGCAGGCCTGCTCGAACTTCTCGATCGCCTCGCGGGCTTCCTCGACGGTCAGCAGGAGGCTGGGCAGCAGGCGCACGCAGTTGTCGCCGCCGCCGGCGACCAGCAGCTTGTGATCCCGCGCCAGCGCCATGAACTCGCGGTTGTTGGGGATCAGCTTCACGCCGATCAGCAGGCCCTTGCCGCGGATGTCCTCGATCACGTCGGGGTAGCGGTCCTTCAGCCCGTGCAGCTGCTGGGTCAGGTAGCCCGAGACCTCGTTCACGTTGGCCAGGGTTTCCGGCTTCACGATCTCGTCGAAGGCGGCGATGCCCACCGCCATGGCCAGCGGATTGCCGCCGAAGGTCGAGCCGTGGGCGCCAACGGTCATGCCCCGCGCCGCCTCGGCCGTCGCCAGGCAGGCGCCGATGGGGAAGCCGCCGCCGAGCGCCTTGGCCACGGCCATGATGTCGGGCGCGGCGCCCGACCACTCGTGGGCCCACAGCTTGCCGGTGCGGCCCATGCCCGACTGCACCTCGTCGTAGATGAGCAGGGCGCCGTGCGCGTCGCACAGGGCGCGGATCTCGCGCAGCATCTCGTCCGAAGCCGCGCGGGCGCCGCCCTCGCCCTGCACGGGCTCGATGATGATGGCGGCGGTGGTCGGGCCCATGGCGGCCTTCAGCGCTTCCATGTCGCCGAACTTGAGCTGGGTGTAGCCCGGGAGGCGCGGGCCGAAGCCGTCGGTGTAGCTCGGGTTCCCGGCCGCGTTCACCGCCGCGTAGGTGCGGCCGTGGAACGAGCCGTCGAAGCCGATGATGTCGATCTTGTCGGGATTGCCGTTGGCCGAGTGATACTTGCGCGCGGTCTTCAGCGCGCACTCGACCGCCTCGGTGCCCGAGTTGGTGAAGAACACCACGTCGGCAAAGGAGTTCTCGGTCAGCCGGTCGGCCAGCGCTTCCTGGCCCGGGATCTGGAAGATGTTGGAGATGTGCCAGAGCTTCGAGGCCTGGTCGTTCACCGCCGCGACCAGCTTGGGGTGGCAGTGGCCCAGCGCCGTGGTGGCGATCCCGGCCACGCAGTCCAGGTAGGTCTCGCCGTCGGTCGAGTAGAGCCGGGCGCCTTCGCCACGCTCGAAAGCCAGGGGAGCGCGGTTGTAGACGCCCATCAGGTGACCGGACACGGCGGAACCTCCAAAGAAAGAAAGGCCCCCGGCGCTCCGCGCGCCGAGGACTGATGGAACGAGGTTTTGGTCCCGCCGGGGGGCGAAGTCAATTCGCCGGCAGGCCCTTGTCCAGCGCCAGAACCATCTCCACGGCCGCCTGGGACGCCGCCGCCACGGTGTCGGGCTCGACGCGGGCCATGACGTCCTCGGCCGAATGGATGCGGGTGAAGACCGGAGGTGTGAAGCCCCTGGCCAGTCCCGAGGACGCCCCGCCGTTCAGCGCCAGCCACATCTGGTGCGCGTCGACCTTGGGCTGGAAGGCGACGGAAACGACCGGGATGCCGGCCTTGGCGAAGGAGATGTCGTCGCTCGGGGCGTAGTTCGGGAAGCGCATGCAGTCCCACTGGCGCCTGGCGCAGACCGACAGCAGGGCGGTGTGCACCGCCGGCGTCTGGCCCTCGCGCATGCCGCCGTAGATCAGGGTGTCGCCGTAGCCGTTGACGTCGAAGTTCACGGACGCGGCGATGCGGGCGCGGTCCGTCTGCGCCAGCCACTTGGTCGAGCCGATGAGGCCCAGCTCCTCCTGGTCCCAGAAGGCGATGCGGACGCGGCGGGTGAGGCCCTTGTGTTCCGACAGCTGTTTGGCGGCGTGGACCAGGGCCGCCACCGAGGCGCCGTTGTCCAGCACGCCGTCCACCAGCTTGCCGCCCTCGAGGGTGACGGCGTCGTAGTGGGCGCCGAGGACGATGTCGCTGGAGCCGGAGCCGAGCGTCACGATGAGGTTGCGCCCCTGCATCGGCTTGCCGGGCTCGCCACCCTCGAAGGCGTGGATCTCGTACTTCAGGCCCTTCTCGTCGAGCAGGGCCTTGAGCGCCTCGAAGCGCTCGGCGTTGGAGGGCCGCACCAGGCGCTGCAGGTCGGGCAGTACCCAGCTGGTGTCGACGACCGGCGCGGGCGGCGTGGTGTCGACCTCCACCGGGGCGGTGGCGCAGGCGACGGCGAGGCAGGCGGCGGCAAGCAGTGTCGACATGGGAATCCCTCGTGGCGGAGGGACGCTAACCTGCGCTGTGGAGCATCGGAAGCCGGAACCGGGTCCGCCGGCCGCCGGTTGCGTCTCCAACAGAGGAGCACGCCATGTCCCAGCATCCCCGCCCCGACCAGCAGCCCGTCAAGGGCCCCGACGACCTCGAACGCAACCCGGGCATCGGCCAGTCGGCCGGGCTGTCGCGCCGCGACGGTCTGGAAGAGCTCGAGGGCGAGAACACGGTCGAGGGCGACATCGAGAACGACGTCGGTCCGAACGGCCAGGTCACTCCGGACCACCGCGGCCGGGATCACTGAGGCGTCGCGGCGGCGCCTCGTCCTTCGACAGGCTCAGGATGAGGCGGACTGCAGGCCGAGCCCTCTGAAATCCTCATCCTGAGCCTGTCGAAGGACGAGGATTTCAGCCTCCGCTCATGTCTTCAGCCGCCAGCCGGTGCGGAACAGGGTGTAGGCGGCCACGCCCAGCGCCAGGGTGAGCGCCAGGGTGAGGGACACGCCGATCCAGAGGCTGCCTTCCGCATGGCCGATGAAGCCGAAGCGAAAGCCGTCGATCAGGTAGAAGAACGGGTTGTAGTGGCTGAGCGTGCGGAACGGCTCGGGCAGGCGGTCGACCAGGTAGAAGGTCCCCGACAGGAAGGTCATGGGCATGACGATGAAGTTCTGCACCGCCGCCAGGTGGTCGAACTTCTCCGACCATAGCCCGGCGATGATGCCCACCAGCCCCATCAGGAGGGCGGCGAAGAAGCCGTAGAAGGCGATCGCCCAGACCTGGCCGAAGCCGAACTTGGCGAAGGGCCAGACGCAGGCGGCGGTGACCACGCCCACCACGACGCCCCGGGTCGCTGCGCCGAGGCCGAAGCCGGCCAGCAGTTCCAGCGGGGTCAGCGGCGGCGTCAGGAAATCCGAGGCCGTGCCCATCAGCTTGGACTGGATCAGGGACGACGAGGTGTTGGCGAAGGCGTTGTTGAGGATCGCCATCATGACCAGGCCCGGCGCGACGAACTCGCCGAAGGGCGTGCCGTGCAGCGGGGGCCGCGCGTCCTGCATCGCGACCACGAAGATCATCATGTAGAGCAGGGTCGTCACGACCGGCGCGGCGACGGTCTGCATCCCCACCTTCCAG
>DASPLM010000437.1:0-3828 GCA_035627575.1 Caulobacteraceae bacterium
GCTGAACTACCCCGAGCGGCTGAACGTCGCCGGCATGCTGGACCGGGTCGTCGAGTCCGGCCTCGGCGACAAGCCGGCCATCGTCTGGGAAGGCGGGTCCTGGACCTACCGCGAACTGGTCGAGCGGGTGGACCGGATCGCCGCCGTGCTTGTGCAGGACATGGCGCTGGTCCCGGGCAATCGGGTGCTGCTGCACGGGCCCAACCGGCCGATGACCATCGCCGCCTGGTTCGCCATCGCCCGCGCGGGCGGGGTCATCGTCGCCACCATGCCCATGCTTCGGCCGGCCGAACTGGCGGTGGTGATCGACAAGGCGCGGGTCAGCCACGTGCTGGCGGACGGGATGCTGCGCGAGGCCGTGGAGGCGGCCCTCGCCGAGAGCCCGACCGTCACGGCCGTGGACTATTGGGGCGAGGGCGGCGACCTCGAGGCGCGGATGGCGGCCCGGACCGCTCCCGTTGCGGGCGTCGATACCGCGGCGGACGACCCGGTTCTGATCGCCTTCACCTCCGGCACCACCGGAAAGCCCAAGGGCTGCGTCCACTTCCACCGCGACGTCTACGCCATGGCCGACACCTTCTCGCGCCATGTGCTCAGGCCCGACCCGGACGAGGTGTTCTGCGGCACCCCGCCCATCGCCTTCACCTTCGGCCTGGGCGGCCTGGTGATCTTCCCCATCGCCGCCGGCGCGACCATCGCCTGCCTCGAGCGCCCTGGCTTCGACGCCCTGTGCGAGGCCATCGAGCGGCACGGGGTCACCACCCTGTTCACGGCGCCCACGGGGTACCGCGCGATGCTGAAGACCTGCGAGCCCGGCGCGCTCAAGTCCCTGCGCAAGTGCGTCTCGGCCGGCGAGACCCTGCCGGCGGCGACCTCGGACGAGTGGTTCGCGCGGACGGGGATCCGCATCATCGACGGCATCGGCTCGACCGAGATGATCCACATCTTCATCTCGGCGGCGGGCGAGGACGTTCGCCCCGGCTCCACCGGCAGGCCCGTGCCGGGCTACCGCGCCCGGGTGCAGGACGAGCAGGGCCGGCCGCTGCCCGCGGGCGAGGCGGGCCGCCTGGCGGTAAAGGGGCCGACCGGCTGCCGCTACCTCGACGACGAGCGCCAGGCGAACTACGTTCAGGGCGGCTGGAACCTGACCGGCGACGTCTACCGCGTCGACGAGGAGGGCTACTTCTGGTTCGTGGCCCGGGGCGACGACATGATCGTCTCGTCGGGCTACAACATCGGCGCGCCCGAGGTGGAGGCGGCCCTGCTCAAGCATCCGTCCGTGCACGAATGCGCCGTCGTCGGGGCGCCCGACGCCGAGCGGGGCCAGATCGTGAAGGCCTTCGTGGTGGCGGCGTCCGGCTTTATCCCCGGCGACGAGCTTGCGGCGGAGCTTCAGGGCTTCGTCAAGGCGACCATCGCGCCCTACAAGTATCCCCGCGCGATCGAATTCCGGACCGAACTGCCCAAGACCGCGACGGGCAAGCTGCAGCGGTTCCGCCTGCGCCAGGAGAGCGTCTGAGTGGCCACCTACAACCGCACGGTCCCGGTGAAGTTCGGCTGGTGCGATCCCGCGGGGATCATGTTCTTCCCGCGCTACTTCGAACTGGCCAACGACACGGTCGAGCACTGGTTCGGCAATCCCCTGGGGGTGTCGTTCAAGGTGCTGCACGAGACCATGCGCCTGTCGGTGCCCACCGCCCGCTTCGAGGCCGACTTCCGGGCGCCGTCCAGGCTGGGCGACTGGATCGACATCGCGCTCTCGATCGAGCGGCTGGGCAACAGCTCGGCGACCCTGCGCATCCTGATGAGCTGCAAGGGACAGGCGCGGTTCGACGGGCGGCAGGTGATCGTCCTGACCGACGGCAAGACGCTGAAGTCGAAGCCGTGGCCGGACCGGCTGCGGGGCAAGATGGAGAAGTTCGTGGAGGCCCAGGCCGTCTGATGCGCACCCTGCTTCCCGAAGGCTGGCCGCGCCCCAAGGGCTACGCCAACGGCATAGAGGCGCAAGGCCGGATGGTCTTCGTCGCCGGCATGATCGGCTGGGACGAGACCGGCGCCTTCCCCGACGAGAGCTTCGCCGGCCAGGTGCGCAGGACGCTGGAGAACACGCTCGCGGTGCTGAAGGAAGCCGGCGCCGGGCCCGAGCACATGGTGCGCCAGACCTGGTACGTCACCGACAAGGCCGAGTACCTCGCCAGCGTCCGCGAGATCGGCGCCGTCTGGCGCGAGCTGATGGGAAAGCACTACCCGGCCATGGCCGTTGTGCAGGTCACCGCCCTGATGGAAGACGCGGCGAAGGTCGAGATCGAGACGACCGCGGTGGTGGGATAGCCGGCTCCCGTCTCCCCCGGTGCGGAGCACTGGGAGAGGTGGCGGCGGAGCCGCCGGAGGGGGAGAACCCCATCCGCAGCGCTCGTGGTTTTCCCCCTCCGGCCGCTTCGCGTCCACCTCCCCCAGTCGCTGCCGCGACAGGGGGAGACGGGCCCTCAGGCGCTCGGCAGGAACGGGCTGAAGGTGATCACCGTGAAGGTGTCGCGGATGTTCGGCCGGGTCTGCACCTTCTTGGTCACGAAGGTGCCGATGTCCTCGTCCCTGGCCAGGTGGAACTTGGCCAGCAGGTCGTACTGGCCGGAGGTCGAGTAAACCTCCGACACGTTCTCGACGTTGTCGACGATATCGGCCGCGACGTCGTTGGCGTGGCCCAGCTCGCATTTGATGAAGACGAAGATGGCGGTCATCATCGGCGGCGGTCCTTCACGACGGTTGCGGCCGCATCCCTAGCGCAGGCGGAGCCCATGAACCAACCCCTCCCGCCGCTCGACCCGGCGGTCGACTACACGGCGGAATACGACAACCGCGCCCGCGTGCCGGAGCACCCGGCGCTGTTCGAGGCCTGGGCGCGGGACTCCGCCGCCTGGCGCGGGGAGCGGCCGCCCCACGTGCTCAGCTACGGCGACGGCGAGCGGCAGAAGGTCGACGTGTTCGAGGGGGAGGCGGACGGGAACACCCACGGGCCGGCGGTGCTGTTCATCCACGGCGGCTACTGGCAGGCCATGGACCGGTCGTCCTCCAGCGTCTGCGCGCGCGGGCTGAACCTGCGCGGGGTCACGGTCGGAGTCACGGGCTACGACCTGTGCCCGGCGGTGCGTATCGGCGAGATTACGGCCCAGGTGCGCAGGGCGACCCTGGCCCTGTGGCGGCACACGGGGCGGCCTGTGATCGCCGTGGGCCACTCGGCCGGCGGCCACCTGGCGGCCTGCCTGCTGGCCACCGACTGGGAAGCGGAGCATGCGCCGAAGCAGCGCGTCCCGGCCGCCTACGCCATATCCGGCCTGTTCGACCTGCGCCCGCTGATTCCGACGCCGCTGAACCGCGCGCTGCAGCTGGACGACGCCGAGGCGACGCGGGAGAGCCCGCTCGGCTGGACGCCGCCGGCAGGCCTCCTGCTGGACGCGGTGGTCGGGGGCGACGAGAGCGACGAGTACCACCGCCAGAGCCGCGCGATCGTGGACGCCTGGGGCGCGGCGGGGGCAGCGACCCGCTACGAGGCCGTGGCGGGCGCGAACCACTTCACCGTCCTGGCGGGCCTGGCCGACCCGGACAGCGCCATGGTGCGGCGGATTCTTGAGATGCGGGCGGGGGTGTAGGGCCGCCGCCCGCCGAGGGTGACAATCGGCACACAGGCTGCCCTGAACCTCTTGATGGAATGATTGCGCCCGGTCCCGATGAACTCAAGGACGCGCCCTTCGGGCGCGCAAGCGGAGCTTGTGGCCCTTCGGGCCATCCTTGACTTCATCGGGACCGGAGGGCGCGAAAGTTCCACCAAGA
>DASPLM010000438.1:0-5676 GCA_035627575.1 Caulobacteraceae bacterium
CGAACGCTCGGCGCCCCCGGCGTCGAGGTCGGGGATGACTTGCAGTACGGTCGGCTTCTTGGGAAGGGTCGCGCCCATCGCTGCGCATTACCGAACCGGAGCCCGATCGCCAATGACCGAACGCAACGGTGTGCTGGAACGGGGCGGCGAGCGGCTGGCCTGGTGCAAGATCGACGGCGACGGTCCGACCGTCGTGTGGCTCGGCGGATTCAAGTCCGACATGATGGGCGGCAAGGCACAGGCCCTGGCCGACGCCGCGGCGGCGAACGGCTGGCGCTTCCTGCGCTTCGACTATTCCGCCCACGGGGAGTCGAGCGGCCGGTGGGAGGACGCCACCATCGGCCAGTGGCGCGCCGACGCCCTGGCGGCAGTCGACCAGTTGACGGAGGGTCCGCTGGTGCTGGTGGGCTCGTCCATGGGCGGCTGGCTGGCCTGCCTGACCGCCATCGACCGGCCGCAGCGGGTGGCGGCGATGGTGCTGGTCGCGCCCGCGGTGGACTTCACCGAAGCCCTGATGCGGCCGAACATCCCGCCGGAGGGGCTGCGCGACCTGGAGCTGAACGGCGTCTGGCTGGAGCCGTCGGAGTACGACGAGCCCCTGCCGATCACCCGACGCCTGCTGGACGAGGGCCGCGACCACCTGATCCTCGGCGGACCCGTGCCGATCGCCTGTCCCGTCCGCATCCTTCAGGGCCAGGACGACGAGCCCGTGCCGTGGCGGCACGCACTTAAGCTCGCCGACGCGCTGGCGAGCCGCGACGTCGTCTTCACCCTCGTGAAGGGCGGCGACCACCGGCTCTCGAGCCCCGCCGACCTGGAGCGACTGGTCCGGACCGTGGAGGAGGCGCGCGGGCTGCGCCATGGGGGGTGACGGAGCCTTGTTCCTGTCGGCGATGCCGGGCGACGGCGGGGTGTTGGTGTGCGCCTTGACGGTGTTGTAACCGTTATTGTTTCACGTGAAACACGTCAGGAACGGTCGTTCTCCCCGGACAGGATCGCCCGCAGCCCGTCCCGCCAGTCGGCGAAGGCCGGGCGCCAGCCCAGCTCCGCCTTGGCCCGGGCGTTCGAGACCCGCTTGTTGTCGAGGTAGAAGCGCCTCATGCCCGCGGCCACCGACGGGTCGGTCCAGTCCACCTCCGGCGGGGAGGGAAGGCCCAGCAGGCTCGCAGCGAAGGCGGTGTAGGCGTCCGCCCCGGCCGGCGAGTCGTCGCACAGGTTGTAGATCCCGCCCGGCCGCGGCCGGGCCATGGAGGCCAGCAGGCCCGAAACGGCGTCCTCGACGTGGATGCGGTTGAACACCTGCCCCGGCTTGCGCACCAGCCGGGCCGCGCCGTCACGCAGCTTCTCGAACGGCGCGCGCCCCGGGCCGTAGATCGCCGGCAGGCGGAAGGCGCACACGGTCAGGCCCATGCCGCGGCCGACCTCGAACCAGTCCCGCTCCGCCGCCAGCCGCCGCGCCGCTTCAACCGTGGCGGCGTTGGTGGCCGAGCGCTCGTCGACCCAGCCGCCGTCCCGGTCGCCGTAGACGCCGGTGGTGGAGACATAGCCGAGCCACGCAGGGAAGGCTCCCGCCCGGGCCAGGGCGCGCGGCAGCACGGCCAGGGCGGGACAGCCGTTCGCGTCGGGCGCCGAGGTCACCAGCACGGCGTCGGCGCCGCGGGCCTGCCCGGCCAAGGCCGCCGCGTCGTCCGGATCGACCGGCTCGATGCCCATCGAGGCCAGGAAGTCGCGCTTCCGCCGGTCCCGCGAGGTCCCGGCGACCGACCACCCCTCGTGCTTCAGCCGCGTCGCGTACACGCCGCCCAGGTAGCCGCAGCCGAAGACGAGGGCTTGCACCGTTGGCTCAGCCCTCGACCGCTTTCAGCCCCGGCCGCGCCGGCGCTTCGGCCGCCGCGGCGCGGTCGGCGTTCCAATGGGAGACACAGGGAATCTTGTCCCGGTCGGCCCGTCCCGCGTAGCGCCCGGCGATCTCGGTAACCTCGCGCAGCAGCCCCTCCTCGAGGGTCACCGGATCCAGGCCCAGCCCCATGAAGCGGTCGTTCATGACCACGAGCTCGTTCTCGTCGGCCTCCTGGCGCGGGTTGGGCAGGTGGGCGATCTCGGCCCCGGTCATGCGCGAGATCAGCGCCGCGAGGTCGCGCACGCGCCAGCACTCGGTCATCTGGTTCAGGATCGAGACCCGGTCGCCGGCCTTGGGCGGGTTGCGCAGGGCGAGTTCGACGCAGCGCACCGTGTCCTGGATGTGGATGAAGGCGCGCGTCTGGCCGCCCGCACCGTGCACGGTCAGCGGATAGCCGACCGCCGCCTGCATCAGGAAACGGTTCAGCACCGTGCCGTAGTCGCCGTCGTAGTCGAAGCGGTTGATCAGCCGCTCGTCCATGCGGGTCTGCTCGGTCTGGGTGCCCCAGACGATGCCCTGGTGCAGGTCGGTGATCCTGAGCCTGTCGTTGCGGGCGTAGAACTGGAACAGCAGGGCGTCCTGGGTCTTCGTCAGGTGGTAGATCGACCCCGGGTTCGGCGGGAACAGGATCTCCTGCGCCTTGGGGCCGAAGTCCGTGTCCACCGTCACCGTCAGATAGCCCTCGGGGATCCGCAGGCCGGCGGTCGTGTAGCCGTAGACCCCCATGGTCCCCAGGTGCGCCAGGTGGATGTCGAGACCCGAATCGACGATGGCCGCCAGCACGTCGTTGGTGGCGTTCAGATTGTTGTCGACGGTGTAGCGCTTGTGGCGCGCCGACTTCATCGAATAGGGCGCGGCGCGCTGCTCGGCGAAGTGGACCAGGGCGTCGGGCCTGAAGCTCTTCAGCAGGGCGACGAAACGGTCGTAGTCCTTGCCCAGCGTGAGGTTGTGGAAGGCGATCTCGCGCCCGGTCAGTTCCCGCCAGGCCCGGATCCGCTCGCCGATCGGCCGGATCGGCGTCAGCGACTGGACCTCGAGCTCGTTGTCGATGTTGCGGCGCGACAGGTTGTCGACGATGCCGACCTCCCAGCCCCGGGCCGAAAGGTGCAGCGCGGTGGGCCAACCGCAAAAACCGTCGCCGCCCAGGACCAGAACACGCATGTCCGCCACCACTGAAGCCGTCCCTCTGGTTAACCTGTTCGCACCGGAGGCGGAAGCCGAAACCCCTTCTACAGCAACGCTTGCACCGCCGCCCGCGCCGCCGCGCCGAGGTCGGGCCGCTTCAGCGCCAGGGCGACGTTGGCCCGCAGCAGGCCGATCTTGTCGCCGCAGTCGTAGGTCTCGCCCTCGTACTCCCAGCCCCAGAAGGGCTCGTCTCGCATCAGCCGGGCCATGGCGTCCGTGAGCTGTATCTCACCCCCGGCGCCCTTCTCGTGCGCCGACAGGGCTTCGAATATCCCCGGCTTCAGGATGTAGCGCCCGGCGATCGACAGATTGGACGGGGCCGTGCCCTGGGTCGGCTTCTCGACCATGCCCTTCACCTCGACCAGCCGGCCGTCGGCCTCTCCCGGGGTGATCACGCCATACTTGTGCGTCTCGCTGTCGGGCACCCGCTGCAGGGCGATGACGTTGGCCTGCGTCCGCTCATGGGCCTCGACCATCTGCGTCAGGCAGGGCTTCTCCGCGTCGACGATCACGTCGGGCAGCAGGACGGCGAAGGGCTCGTCGCCGATGATGTCGCGCGCGCACCAGACGGCGTGGCCCAGCCCCAGCGGTTGCATCTGGCGCACGAAGCTCATCTCGCCGGGCTGGGGCAGCTCGGCCCGCAGCTGATGCAGGATCTCCGTCTTGCCCTTGGCCTCGAGCTGGGCCTCCAGCTCGATCTGGTGGTCGAAATAGTCCTCGATCGCCCCCTTCGACCGGCCGGTGACGAACACCATGTGCTCGATGCCGGCGGCCCGCGCTTCCTCGACGATGTAGGACAGGATCGGCCGGTCCACGACGTTCAGCAGTTCCTTGGGCGTGGTCTTGGTGCCGGGCAGGACCCGGGTGCCGAGGCCGGCGACGGGAAGGACGGCTTTGCGAACGCGGGCCATGGTGTCTCCTAAGGTTCACGCATCGATTAGGCCGCGCCAGGCGTTTCGCCAAGGCGTCGGCGGACCGGCGAAGCCTCGCCATTCAGGCGGCCGGGCGCTATCCAACGCGCATCATCTCGGAGGGATCAATCCATGGTTCGAAAATCTGCGCTGGCCGCGGCGGTGCTCGCAGGCGCGGCCCTGACGCTGGCGGGTTGCGGCGACGGCGGCTCGAAGAACGCGGCCGCCGGCTCAAACCCCGCCATGCCGCCGGAAGACCCGGCGCGCGCGGCCAAGGTCAATGGCTACGACGCCGCAGGCAAGCCGATCGACGCCGTGACCGCCGCCGAGATGCCGGAGAGCCAGCTGCCGCCGCTGACGGGCGACGGCGCCGGCCCGCCGCCCGAGGCGGAGCCCGCTCCGCCCGCCAAGGCTCCTCCGGCCGGCTGACGTCCGCCGCCGCGAACTTTCTCCTGCGTGGCTGGTTGCAAGCCGGCACGCAGGAGAGAGCCATGTCCAGGACGCCCATCACCCTAGCCTTCGCCGCCGCAGCCGTGCTGGGCGGCTGCAGCCAGTCCACCGGCGGCAACACCGAGAAGGCGATCGAGAACGCCGCCGAGGCCGACGCCGCCCAGGCGTCAGCGGGCGCGCCCAGCACCGCTACCCGGCCGGCTGCCGATGACGACCGCTCGAACCAACCCGCCGGGGCGGGCACGCAGAACTCGCCCGGCTATGCCCGCGACGGCAGCCAGGGCAACGCCAACAATCAGGACACCGGCGCGCCGGAAACGCCGGCGCCGGTCGAGGGGCAGTAGCCCTCGCCTTTCAGGACCGGGCCGCGAACTTTCTTCGGCGTGGAGGGTTGCCAGCCGGCACCCAGGAGAACGCCCATGATTCGACCCGCCCTCGCCGCCCTCGCCGCTGCCGGCCTGGTCGCCGCCTGCAGCCAGAATCCACCGCCAGGAGACAAGAAGACGGCCGGCGCCATGCCCGGCGCCGAGACGGCTGAAGAGAACGCGATCGCCATGGACGCCGGCGACGCGGCCCCGATTCCGGAGGGCGCCGACCTGCCCCCGGCCCAGCGTCAGGCCCTCGAACAGCTCAACCAGACCGACGCCGACGCCGCCCAGGCCGCCGCGGGAGCCCGGGCCCAGGCCCAGGGCGAAGCCCGGCGTGAGTCTGCACAGGCGCCGGGCGAGGGACAGTGATCACAAAAATCTCACGGCAGTGTGAAACCTTCGTGTTCCTGGCTGGTTGAGGCGCGGACAACTGCAGGAGAGTGTCATGTCCAACAAATCCATGCTTCTGATCGGAACCCTCGCGGCCGGCGGCATTCTGCTGGGCGCGTGCAGCCCGCGCGAAGCCGAGCCGGCGGCTGACGCCGCGGCCACCACCACTCCCGAGGCGACCATGCCGGCCGATCCGGCCATGACGCCGCCGGCCGACACGACGACCGGAACCACGACGACGAATCCGGACGGCACCATGACGACGACCAACCCGGACGGTACGACCACGACCACGAACCCGGACGGCACCCCGGCCACGACTCCGCCGGCTACGACAACGCCTCCGACCTCCTAAGGTCCGGACGCCGACCATGCAAAACGCCCCCGGCAGCAATGCCGGGGGCGCTTTCGTATGGCTCACCGACGAGGGCTACTCGACCGTGACGGACTTTGCGAGGTTGCGCGGCTGGTC
>DASPLM010000439.1:0-3325 GCA_035627575.1 Caulobacteraceae bacterium
CCCGCCTTCGCCGCTCACCTCGAAGCGGCCATGCTGAAGACCTTCGAGACGGCCGGGGAGCTGGAAGGCCACGCCCGCGAGATGCAGGCCTTCGTCATCGGGCCCGCGGCGGGGCTGAGCGACGCCACCCGCGAGAACGTGGCCGCCCTCGCCCGCGCCGGCCCGGCCCTGGTGGTCGACGCCGACGCCATCACCATCTTCAAGGACGATCCACAGGCCCTGTTCGCCCTGCTCGACGACCGGGACGTGATGACGCCCCACACCGGCGAGTTCGAACGCCTCTTCCCGGGCCTGCTGGAGGGGGGCGGCCGCATCGAAGCCGCCCGCGAGGCGGCGCGGCGCGCCGGCTGCGTCGTGGTGCTGAAGGGCGGCGAGAGCGTCATCGCCGCCCCCGACGGCCGCACCGCCGTCAACACCCACGCCACCCCCTGGCTGGCGACCGCGGGTTCGGGCGACGTGCTGTGCGGCGCGATCGGCGGCCTGCTGGCGGGCCGCATGGACGCCTTCGACGCCGCCTGCGCGGGCGTGTGGATGCACGGCGACGCGGGGCTGAGGGTCGGGCCGGGGCTGACGGCGGAGGATCTGCCGGGTGCGTTGCGGGCGGTGGTGGCGGAGCTGCATGCCCTCACCGCCCCTCAGCAGGGCGGAAGCGGGAACCCAGGTCTGTCCGGTTAGCGCCGGGTCGTAAGCCCTGGTCCCCGCTTTCACGGTGATGAGCGGATTAGAATGTTGACGCGCCCCGCCCGCTCAGCCAATCCCCACCCCGCGCGGATGTGGCGGAATTGGTAGACGCACTGGATTTAGGTTCCAGCGCCGCAAGGCGTGGAGGTTCGAGCCCTCTCATCCGCACCATCCTTCGCGCCTTTAGGCGCTTCGGATGGAGGGCCAAGGCGAGGGCTCGCGCTACGCTCGCCACCACGGCATAGTCTCAGCTCAGCCGTGGAGAGTTCCTCGTGGCCATCGTGAAGATCGTGTTGGCCGCCGCCATGGCGTCCGTGCTGGCCTCATCAGCCGCCAGGGCCGAGCAGCGGCAGCGGCCTCCCGGCGAGGGCGTCATCTGCTCCTGGGCCCTCTACGCCATCGTCGACCACGTTGGCCGAGAATGTTTCAGGGGGCGCGACCCCGAGTTCCAGGCAGAAGTCGCCCGCCATGTGGCGCGCTTCGACGCCTATGTGGTCGCAAACTCGGACGCGACCGTCGAAGACGCACGCGAGTTCCGCCGCCAGCAGGGCGAACACGCCGCCGCCCCGGGGCGGCTGTGCAGCGGCGACCCCGTGATGATGTACGAGTTGTTCAGACAGCAGGGCGCGACCGAGCGGACCAAGAATGTGGACGACATGCTCGCCCGACCCGGCCCACCAACCTGGGGAACGTGCCTCTAGGTTCAGAACCCTCCGCGCAGCCACTATCCGCCCTCGAGCGTTTCTCCGATGTGGAAGACAACGACCTCTGGACCGTGGAAGAGACCCTGTGGACCGGCGGCGCAGACGCCTACCGGCCGTCCATGGACCCGGCGTGCGTGATGGCCTTCGGGCCTCCCGTGGGAATCCTGTCGGGGACCGCCATCCTCGAAAGCCTGGAGCAGGCGCCGCGCTGGCGGGCCGGACCACACGGACTCCACGGACCGAGGCGGCGACGGCGGCGATCCCACGGCGAACCGCGGTGTTTCCAAGAGATTGGAACACGAACCACACGAACGGCATGAACGCCGACCGGCAACGGTGCGGGCTTGGCTCTCGACGCGTTTCGCGCGTCCATTCCGTCCCGCGCCCGGTACGGAGAGGTCCGCGGCGGCTGCGGGCCCTCGTTCGTGCCGTTCGTGAGGTTCGTGGTTCCTCTTCCTTCCAGCGTCACCGCCGCGCCACCGCCGCCGGACCAGGCTCCGTGTCCGTGCCGTCCGTGTGGTCCGTGGATAATCCTTCCAACGGCAACGCCGGCCCCACCGCGCCGTTGACCTCTTTCGCGGCCCCGATCATAAGGGCGGTTCGCGCCGCCTTCGGGCGGCTTTCCGTTTTTCTCATGAGCGGACGCGGCGGAGCCTCCCGGCCCCGCGCGCGCCGGAAGCCGAAGTTCCCATGCAGGTCGTCGAAAAGTCCAACGAAGGTCTGAGCCGCGTGCTCAGCGTCACTGTCCCGCAGAAGGAGCTGACCGATCAGCTCGACGCCAAGATCGCCGAAGTCGGTCCCCGCCTGCGCCTGAAGGGCTTCCGTCCGGGCAAGGTGCCCGCCGCCCACGTGCGCAAGGTGTTCGGCAAGGAGCTGATGAGCGAGATCGTCCAGGACACCCTGAACGCCTCGCCCGCCAAGGCGCTGGAAGAAGCCAACATCCGTCCCGCCGCCCCGGCCGACCTGGACCTGAAGTCCGACATCGAGAAGGTGCTGGCCGGCGAGGCCGACCTGGCGTTCGAGATGGCGGTCGAGGTGATGCCCGAGTTCGAGCCCATCGACCCCACCACGCTGGAGCTGAAGCGCCCGACCTACAAGGCCTCGGACGAGGACGTGAACGAGGCGCTGAAGAACCTGGCCTCCCAGGGCAAGACCTACGAGCCCAAGGGCGGCAAGGCCCCCAAGGCCGCCGACGGCGACCAGGTCCTGATCGACTTCGTCGGCTCGATCGACGGCGAGAAGTTCGAGGGCGGCGCCGCCGAGGACGCGCCGCTGGTGATCGGCTCGGGCCAGTTCATCCCCGGCTTCGAAGAGCAGCTGAAGGGCGTGAAGGCCGGCGACGCCAAGACCATCACGGTCACCTTCCCGGAAGAGTACCAGGCCAAGCACCTGGCCGGTAAGGAAGCCCAGTTCGAAGTCACGGTGAAGGAAGTCCGCGCGCCCAAGGAAGGCGAGGCCGACGACGCCTTCGCCCAGCGCCTGGGCCTCGAGAACCTGGACAAGCTGAAGGACGCCGTCCGCGCCCAGCTGGACAGCCAGTACGCCGGCGCCGGCCGCTTCAAGCTGAAGCGCGCCCTGCTGGACGTGCTGGACGAGAAGCACGACTTCCCGCTGCCGGAGAAGATGGTCGAGAACGAGTTCAAGGCGATCTGGCAGCAGGTCGAGGCGGACAAGAACGCCGGCCGCCTGCCCGAGGAAGACGCGAAGAAGTCGGACGACGACCTGAAGGCCGAGTACCGCAAGATCGCCGAGCGCCGCGTGCGCCTCGGCCTGGTGCTGGCCGAGATCGGCCGCCGCAACAACGTGCAGGTCTCCGACCAGGAGCTGGCCCAGGCCATCACGGCCGAGGCCCGCCAGTACCCGGGCCAGGAGAAGCAGATCTTCGACTTCTACCGCAACAACCCCAACGCCGCCGCCCAGCTGCGCGCCCCGATCTACGA